>NZ_JAZHOC010000071.1:0-49657 GCF_036553575.1 Methylobacter sp. Wu1
AGAATAAGTGTGTTAATTTCATCAGTAGCAGGTTCTTGTTTGGAGAAAGTTAGCGTCGAAAACTTATTTTCTCTTTTATAACAAAAACCTGCTCCCTTTTTTATCCCGAACTCAGGTTAGAAATAACAGTAATGGCATGATTGCAGCTCTTGATGACTTCGATTTGATCTTGTACACGATTTTTGCCGCTCATGGTTGCACCCCGTAATAAGCGTCTAATAGCGCCCGGGCGTCTTTGATTTCAAAGCGAATGGTCTCAGCGGATCGCCACAAAGTATCGCGAGAGAAATCTGCCTTATTGGTTTCCTGACAAGCGACTTCGATCAAATCAGCCACTGCTTCGGCACGTTGCAGGATCGGATATAGAGCGTGGTACATGGCAAAAGAATCACCCTTTTTTACGCTAAATGGCGCCCGGTGACTGAAAATGATATTGGGTTTATTGGTTTGATCTTGCTCGGTTTGAGCGTTTGATGCTGTGGTTTCCATTAGCCCTTCCTTGGTCATCAGGTATATAACCTGGCATTCAATGTCGTAAAGCAACTGGTCACTCCAGCCGGGGGTATGCCGAATGTGCAAGATCTCATGAAAGAGTCTAAAGCCTTCAGCATCTAGGCGGGACAACTCGCCCAGGCTATGTTGAAAAGGCTGGTCGGTCCGGTAGGCGCTGATAAAGGCGTCGGCCAGGAATTGACCGGAGTGGCCGCCTTGGTCAATGCGATCAAGCAACAATTCAGGCTCGAGCGATAATGGCTTGATGCCGCGTTCCTGATCCTGCCTGGCCATAAGATCATCAAGGCTGATGACTTGGGCTTGCTCTGAATTTAAAGCCTCCAGGTCATCGGCGGCCTGAATTAACTGGGCTGCCATCTTTCTGAGACTGTCCGAATACATTTCGGCATCCAGTCCCGGAAAGTTTTTAACGATGGCCAGCGGTTTGGCGTGCCGGTCTCGGATTATTTCGATATGGAGCGTTCTGTTTTGGCTCATTGTGCGGCCTCCATTCTGGAAAACTTCACAATAGCGGCGGGGGTTTCAGCAACCAGGGCGACTACCTGAGCAAAGGTTAAGTCCTGGCAAATTAATTGCCGGCCTTCAGGTGTGCGTTTGATAAGGTTGAATCTTGATTGTCTTTGGCTGGATTTAGCCGGTGTTTGGACGTGATTTTTCATGATTGTGTCTCGTAAGGTTATAAACCCGACACCTAGACGCCAATCATGGGTGCCGGACTGAACGAAGTTGGCGTACCGGTACGAGCACCGGCCAGTCTTGCGACTGCTCCGCCCAGCCCGACATAACGATGAGGAACTGAGAAGTTTTCGCGCACAAAAAAACCGCTTAATCGCGGCTGTGCCGCTCGTATTCCAGGACGCCAATCCCGTGCTGCAATTTGGCAGCAGAATAAGCATAGCGGCTTGTAGATATTTCGTCAAGATCATGCATCCTCGCCATTTTCAAGTGAAGCAAGCAAGGCACGTATCTCAGAGACCGGCCAGACTCGGCAGCGCGGGGATAACAATTTTCCAGCGGGATATTTACCTTCTTTTACCCCATTAAGAAAGCTGGTTTTTGAAATACCTAAAACCGCTAAAACTGTACATAATCGAACTACGCCTTCAGGCGGTAATGATGTAGGAATGTATGTGATTTTGTTGCGGGTTTTACGTTGAGAGTTTATGTTTTTTGTTGTCATTGCTCGTCCTCCTTTGGACGTTATTGGAACAATGACACCGTATTATTCACATATTTTTTCGAATGTAACCTCGGTAATTTTGCTTTTAATTACCGGGTTGACAATTAGATTTTTGAAGTTTTTCTATCTATTAATGATTTGATTTTTATAATATTTCTGACAGCTTCTCTACGATCCTTGATAAATTTTTCAGCCGTTGTTTTCTCAACGTGAAATTCTCTTTTTAGAAGATCAATAGCCCTGTCATAGGTTATTTCTCCTGATTCAAGGCTTAATACGATGCCAAATTCAGGATCATGAATGGTCTGTTTTAACCTTGCATTTTTTGGCCCTGTTTTTTTCCTTATCCCTAGTTCCTTCCTTAGATCTACGCCAACAACTATTAATGCCGATAATGCCCTGGCAACTGCCAAAAATTCTTCTTTGGTTATACCTTCACCCAAGTTCTCTGGCTCTGGGTCTATACCTGATGCCTTGCACTCTATAAAGCGTTCAAATGATCCCCAATAGTTTTTATCTACTTTTTCAATAAACCGCTTCAATGCTTCAAGATCATAATAATCATTCACAGCTATCACCCATTTTTACGCATCAATGGGATAACATCAGCGCCAGCCTTTAGGCTATCCAGATAATCAGACCAGGCTTGCATCATCTTTCGACGTTCTTCCAGGTATTGCGCCCGGTTGTATGCTGCCCTTACTGCATCCCTTGGCATGTGACAAAGCTGCCGCTCAATAGCATCTGGAGACCATCCTTGCTCATTCAGTAAAGTTGAAGCTGTGGTTCTGAATCCGTGTGCGGTCATGACATCGCTATCATAACCCAACGTTTTAAGCGCCGTTCTGATCGTGTTATCTGACATTGGCCGCCCATCGCCACGGCTTGAGGGGAACACATAGCGGCCCGATCCGGTTAGCGGTTTGATTTCCTCCAGGATGGAAACGGCCTGTTTGGACAATGGCACAATATGTAATACTTCTGTCTTGGTGACAAAATAGCGCCATTCTCTGGCCTCTAAATCAATATCATCCCATTCCATTTGGCGGATTTCGCCAGGTCGCTGAAACAGCAAAGGCGATAACCGGAACGCGCACTGTACAACGAAGGTTCCCTGGTAGCTGTATATGTCCCTGAGCAATTGGCCTATTTCTTTGGGGTCTGTCAGTGCCGCCCGATGTTTTACTTTTTGTGCCGGTATCTGCGCTGCTACGGCCTGAGCTGGATCATAGTTTGTAAAGCCGTGAGCTATGGCATAGCTATATACAGAACTGATCTCACTATGGACTCGATGCGCTGTTTCAAGCTGGTTTTTGGCAATGAGCGGCTTTATAACGCCATAAATATCCGGTGATTTGATTTCGGCTACATCCATTGCCCCAATGCCAGGGAAAACATGCCTTTCAAAATGCCTGATCTTTTTTTGTCGTGTAAGTTCTCTAACCGTGTGCGCTGCTGATTCTAGCCAGTCACGCGCGACATGCTCAAAACTATTGAGAACCGGCAAGCCGGCATCAAGCCTATTTTGCCGATCAATGGCGGCGGCTTTCTCGGCTTTACCCTGCTTCCTAATTTCGCCGGGATCTATTCCATCAGTTATTTGTTTTTTGGCTTCGTCTCGTTTGTCTCTGGCCTGCTTCAAACTGATCTCTGGATAAACACCCAAGGCCAATGTTTTACGCTTTCCGTCAAAACGGTAATCAAGCCGAAAGTATTTTCCGCCGTTGGGATGGATAAAGAGATACATGCCTTTTTCATCAGGCATTTTATAAGGCTTTTCGGTGGGTTTGGCGTTACGGATGGCGGTATCTGACAGCGACATGACGGTATATTTTTTGACGGTATAAGATGTACCGCCATTTATACCGTCATAAATGACGGTATGTCAACGAATCTGCTTGTACTTCGTTGGACAATAAAAAACCCGCTAGACCAGAAGGAATGCGGGTTTTTGTACTTTGTTGGGTCTCTTAAACCCTTAACTTGGTGCCGATGGTCGGATTTGAACCGACACGACTTGCGTCACCACCCCCTCAAGATGGCGTGTCTACCAATTTCACCACATCGGCTAATAAATCATCAGAACGTCATATTAAACACTGTTTTGAATTATTTTTCCACTTTATCTTTAGTTTGATCAACAGGCTTTTCAGCAGGCGTTGCCGCTGGCGCTGGTGCCACTGGCGCTTTTTCTGATCCGGCCTCAGGTATAACGGGAACACTCTTCATATCTGTGGCTCCATCCACTTTAGGAATACCGGAAGTATCCTCGACTTCAGGAGTACTCATCAGATCAGTAGTTTTGCCCTGTTGACCACTTAATACAGCGAGCCCTAAGCTGGTCGTAAAAAACAAAGTTGCCAAAATTGCTGTTGCCCGAGACAAAAATGAAGCAGCGCCCTGAGCACCAAAAACGGAACCTGAAGAGCCGGAACCAAAAGCCGCGCCCGCATCAGCCCCTTTTCCTTGCTGCATTAGAACTAATCCAACAACGCCTATACCCAACAACACATGAACAACAATGATTACCTGATACATAAAAAGTCTAAACTACTCTAAGTCGAATGATAAATCTGTAAAAGGACCCGCATCCTGCGAAGCCTCACCTATTAAGCTGCTATCAATATTCTCATGACAAGCAAGTCTTTTCCCTATCCGGCTTAACACTACCTCAACATACTTATAATTGCATTTCGCATCGGTAATGTCCTTATCTTTCCAGTTATAACTGTTGATCTTAGGGATTGAGTCCGCTCATCCGTTGCTGTTTCTTAAAATTCTCACAACCAGAGACTGGAGCATTTCTACGCTCAAGCAGGAAATAAACGACGTATAATATATGCTAATTACTTATAGTTCAAGCTCCTATTGCCTTCTTAACATCGCCGGCCAAGTAATTTGCGTACTCTTTTACCAAGCCTTCGCTTTGTCCTTCTACCATTACACGAATCAGGGGTTCTGTCCCTGAAGCTCTTAACAGCACTCGGCCAGTATCGCCCAGTTTTTTCTCAATGGACTTCACTGCTTTTTGTATGGACTCATCCTTATCCGGATCTACTTTTTTGCTTGTTTTGACATTCACTAGAACTTGAGGATATTTTTGCATTCCGGATTTCAATTCGTACAAATTTTTCCCGCTACTTTGCATCTCCGCCATAACTTGTAGCGCCGAAATAATGCCATCCCCTGTTGTCGTTCTATCCAGGCAAATAATATGACCGGAATTTTCCCCGCCTAATATGCCATTATTGACTGTCAACATTTCCATGACGTACCGGTCGCCTACTTTCGCCCTCATCAGATCTATGCCCAGTTCTTTCAAACCGTGCTCCATACCCAGATTTGTCATTAATGTACCGACTACAGGGCCGGACAATTGGCCTGACTTCAGTCTTGATTTAGCGATAATATAAATGAGTTCATCACCGTCAACGATTTCACCTTTATGATCCACCATTATTACACGGTCGCCATCGCCATCAAATGCGATGCCTAAATCTGCTCTGTACTCCAGAACGGTCTCAGCTAACTTCTCCGGCCTGGTTGATCCGCATTCATCATTAATATTAAGCCCATCCGGCTCTGCGCCAATCGTGACAACTTCTGCGCCTACCTCGCTAAACACATGAGGCGCTATATGATAAGTTGCCCCATGAGCGCAGTCGATTACAATCCGCAACCCTTTAAAATCAAGCCCAGAAGGAACACTTGCCTTGCAAAACTCAATATAACGGCCGGCCGCATCGACCAATCGTTTTGCTTTGCCTAATTTTGAGGACTCTACCGTAGTCATCGACGAGTCAATGTAATGTTCTATTTTTTTCTCTATTTCATCAGGCAATTTTGTGCCTTGCACCGAGAAAAACTTTACGCCATTATCGTAATAGGGATTGTGAGAAGCACTAATAACAATACCTGCACTCGCTCTCAATGTACGAGTTAAGTAAGCTATACCCGGCGTAGGCATGGGGCCCAATAGCCGAGTATCGACACCTGCCGCAGTCAAGCCCGCTTCCAACGCGGATTCAAACATGTAGCCTGAAATACGAGTATCCTTTCCAACCAAAACAAAGCCGTGCCCTTCCTCTGCAAAAACACGTCCGGTAGCCCAACCCAGTTTCAGCAAAAAATCTGCCGTGATGGGGGCATCCCCTACTCTGCCTCTGATACCATCAGTCCCAAAATATTTTTTTGTCATAATCCTACAAACCTCTACCTGAAAAATAGGGAAGCATTAATGCTTTCATAGATTATTATGCGATAAAAACATGCATTATTCTCGAATTCAGTTCACTTTATCGCATTCCTTGCCAAAAATTACGCATAAAAAAAGGAGAGATATCAATCTCTCCTTTTTTTCAAGCTAGAGAATTGCTAGATCTGCTCGGCTGTGCCGCCAATCGGCTTCTCCGTCGCTCCTTTGGAATCATCTGCCTTAACATCAGCATGAGGAGGCGTGTCATCCCAGCCTTGAGGCTCTCTGACCGGTTTACGGGCCATCAGATCGTCAATCTGATATTTATCGATAGTCTCATACTTCATTAACGCTTCAGCCATGGCATGCAGAATGTCAATATTTTCCTTAAGAATTTTTTCCGCACGCTCATAGTTCCGGTCAATGAAAGAACGAATCTCTTCATCAATCGTATGAGAAGTTTCTTCCGCAACTGTCTTATGCTGCGTTACCGAGCGTCCCAGAAAAACTTCACCTTCCTCTTCACTGTATGCCAACGGCCCTAAACGTTGAGATAATCCCCATTTAGTCACCATGTTTCTGGCTAACTCAGTGGCTCTCTCGATATCATTGGAGGCACCGGTGCTAACCTGCTCCCAACCAAAGATCATTTCTTCGGCAATACGGCCGCCATATAAACTGGAGATCATGCTGTCCAATTTTTGTTTGCTGGCGCTGTATTGATCCCTTTCCGGCAAGAACATGGTAACACCCAACGCACGTCCCCGCGGCATGATACTGACTTTGTAAACAGGGTCATGCTCAGGAACAAGCCTTCCGACGATAGCATGGCCGGCCTCGTGATAGGCCGTCATCTTTTTTTCCTTCTCGCCCATAACCATGGAGCGTCTTTCAGCGCCCATGATCAGCTTATCCTTGGCTTTTTCCAGATCCGCCATATTCACCAGGCGTTTATTTGATCTGGCTGCAAACAAAGCCGCCTCATTAACCAGGTTAGCAAGATCGGCGCCTGAAAAACCTGGCGTACCCTGGGCTATATATTTAACTTCAACATCGTCAGCCGTAGGCACTTTCTTTAGGTGCACATTAAGAATCTGTTCCCGGCCTCTTACATCAGGCAGACCCACCGTTATTTGACGGTCAAACCTGCCAGGACGCAACAAAGCCTGATCCAATACATCGGGACGGTTTGTCGCGGCAATGACGATAATGCCTTCATTGCCCTCAAAACCATCCATTTCCACGAGCAATTGGTTCAATGTTTGCTCGCGCTCATCATTTCCGCCGCCCAGGCCGGCGCCCCGTTGACGACCGACCGCATCGATCTCATCAATAAAAATAATGCACGGTGCGTGCTTTTTAGCCTGATCAAACATATCGCGTACGCGCGATGCACCTACACCCACGAACATTTCCACAAAATCCGAGCCGGAAATAGTGAAAAACGGAACTTTAGCTTCGCCGGCAATGGCTCTGGCAAGCAATGTTTTACCTGTACCAGGAGGGCCGATCATCAGTGCGCCGCGAGGAATTTTGCCGCCCAATTTCTGATATTTGGCCGGATCTCTCAGGAAGTCGACCATCTCAACGACCTCTTCCTTAGCTTCATCGCAGCCAGCCACATCGGCAAAGGTCACTTTAATCTGATCTTCTTCAAGCATGCGGGCTTTGCTCTTTCCAAAAGTCATTGCGCCGCGGCCACCGCCAGCGCCGCCCTGCATTTGCCGCATGAAAAATACCCAAACAGCAATAAGCAACAGCATCGGCCCAAAGGACACCAGCAACTGCATGAGCATTGAAGGCTGTTCGGGTGGTATAGCTTTAATTTCGACGCCGTTTGCCAGCAAGTCATCAACTAAATGCGGGTCTTCCGGTGCATAGGTTTTAAACCTCTCACCTCCCTGCATTTTGCCTTTGATAACGTTATCGTCAATCATAACTTGCTGAACCTGGCCCGATTTTACCGACTCAATGAACTGCGAATATGATAGCGATGAATCGCCCCGGTCGCTCTGCGGACCAAAATTATTAAAGATGGACATCAATACAACAATAATGACGCCCCACAGGATTATATTTTTAATCATATCGTTCAATTTGCACACCCTAGGGCCGAACGGCTCACGGTTTAAAAAACTGACTAATTATATCAGGAATAATCTTTTTGACAGTGTCTATTTATCTGGAATTCACCAGCTATGAAAATAAAATTTCCACCACACCTAGTAATCTCCTTATTAGCTAAATATTAAGGGCTATAAACGATTATTTAAACCCTTTGGCCAAAATATATACTTCATTACTTCTTGGTCTTGAAGCTTTCGGTTTTCTAATGACTACCCTTGAAAAAGATTTCTGCACTTCTTGATAAAACTGCTCAAAGCCTTCGCCATGGAACAGCTTAACCAGAAAAGTACCGCCTTTTGCCAGCACCGCCTTGGCCGTTTCCAAAGCCAGTTCTCCCAGGTAAATGGAGCGCGGCTGGTCTACAGCTTTGTTGCCGCTCATATTCGGCGCCATATCCGACATCACCAAATTAACCTCTGCTCCATCGAGAACGGCATATAACTCATCCAGAACAGCTTGTTCGCGGAAATCTCCCTGTATAAAGTCAACACCTTCAATCGGCTCCATCGGCAAAATATCCAATGCAATGATCTTATTCTTTTTACCGATAATCTCTCGTGCAAACTGCGACCATCCGCCCGGGGCCGCGCCTAAATCAATAATATTCATCCCTGGCTTGATAATTTGATCCTTATCCTGAATCTCATTCAGCTTAAAAACCGCGCGCGATCTATAGCCCTTCACTTGAGCCATTTTGACATATTCGTCACTGAAATGTTCCTGCATCCAGCGACTGCTACTTTTACTTCGTCCCATTGCCAATTTTTAGTGTAAAATTAAGTTTTTGATTTAGGAATAAAGAGTGAATTCTGCAGATAAGAAAAAACTCCGAGCGCAGGCTCATAGCTTAAAACCCGTAATCATGATCGGCCAATCCGGATTGACAGCTGCAGTCATGGCAGAAATAGAACTGGCACTCGACAGCCACGAGCTTATAAAGGTAAGAATACGTGCCGAACGGGAAGATCGCAAGCAAATTAGCGATAAAATCTGCATGGATACAGGAGCGGCACTTATTCAAACTATCGGCCAGATTGCTGTCATTTACAGAGTAAACCCCGACAAATAACTCAAACCAAGGCTAAAGATGGAAAGCGCCATAGCTTATATCTTTAGCCTTGAGACTCAATCAAATATATTCGACTGAGATAATTTCGTATTCGACATTGCCGCCCGGCGCCTTAACCGTAACAACATCTCCAGCTTCTTTACCAATTAGCGCCCGCGCGATAGGCGATCCGATTGAGATGCGGCCATCCTTAATGTTGGCTTCATCTTCACCGACAATTTGATACGTCACTTTCTTTTCCGATTCTATATCTTCTATTTCAACTGTTGCACCGAAAACCACCTTTCCATTCGCATCCAGTTTAGTGACATCAATAATTTGGGCATTGGATAATTTAGCCTCAATTTCGGCAATACGTCCTTCTGCGAAACTTTGTTGCTCACGCGCAGCATGATATTCCGCATTTTCCTTTAAATCGCCGTGCTCACGCGCAGAAGCTATAGACGCAATAATGCGCGGACGAACTACTGATTTCAATTCGTCCAATTCCTCACGCAATTTTTCTGCACCCTTCACGGTAAGCGGTACTTTATTCATTTTGTTACAACTCCAAAAATATTATTCATCCATCCCTTAACCTGGGAATTCAAAACCTGCCTAACGCAGATCGATCATTAACTAAGTCAGGCTTTTATGCAGATCCTGAAGACTATTCACATTACCGGCATCCAGTTCGCCAAGCGCGTAACAGGCAGCTCTAGCGCCAGCCATAGTCGTGTAATAGGTTACGCGATGCTGCAATGCTTCTCTGCGCATGGTAAATGAATCAGAAATAGCCTTTTTACCTTCCGTTGTATTAATAATCAACTGAACCTGATCATTTTTTATCATATCGACTGTATTAGGTCGACCTTCATTGACCTTAAATACAACTTCGCAAGGAATGCCGGCTTCCTTAAGAAACTTAGCCGTGCCGCCGGTTGCGACAATCTCATATTTTTTCTCCACCAGCATTCTTGCAATATCAGGCAGTTTGGGTTTATCAGCATCGCGAATGCTGATCAGCACCTTGCCGCTATGATTCAAGTTAACGCCAGCCGCTCGTTGAGATTTGGCGAACGCTTCACCGAACGTCTTTCCAACTCCCATCACCTCACCTGTTGACTTCATTTCAGGCCCCAATAAAGGGTCTACACCTGGGAACTTAACGAACGGAAACACGGCTTCCTTGACCGAATAATAAGAAGGAATACGCTCTTCAGTAATGCCTTGTTGCGCCAACGATTGCCCTACCATGCAGCGCGCCGCAATTTTGGCCAGCGGATAGCCTGTGGCTTTGGATACAAACGGCGCCGTACGCGATGCCCTTGGATTCACTTCCAGCACATAGATGTCTTCGCCCTGAATCGCAAACTGCGTGTTCATCAAGCCTCTTACGCCCAGAGCCTCTGCCATTTTGGCGACCTGTTCGCGCAATTTGTCCTGAATCTCGGGAGCCAGGTCGTATGGCGGCAATGAACATGCTGAATCGCCTGAATGGATACCGGCCTGTTCGATATGTTCCATCAGACCGCCGATCAATACGCGCTCGCCGTCATAGATGGCATCGACATCCATTTCGACCGCATCATCAAGGAATCGGTCGAGTAGAACCGGCGAGTCATTGGACACTGTAACCGCTTCCTTCATATAGCGCTGCAGGCCTTCTTCATTGAAAACGATTTCCATGGCGCGCCCGCCCAATACATAGGAAGGCCTCACAACCAAAGGATAGCCCAGCTCTTTTGCCGCATTAAGCGCCTGCTCGACAGAACGCGCTGTGGCATTGGGTGGCTGTCTCAAATCCAGCCGCTCCAGCAATTTTTGAAACCGCTCACGGTCCTCGGCCAAATCAATTGAATCGGGCGATGTGCCAATAATCGGCACGCCAGCCGCTTCCAGCGCGCGCGCCAGCTTCAGAGGCGTCTGTCCACCGTATTGAACAATTACACCTTTGGGTTTTTCAATATTGACGATTTCAAGCACGTCTTCCAAGGTTAACGATTCAAAATACAATCGGTCGGACGTATCGAAATCGGTGGAAACCGTCTCAGGGTTGCAGTTGACCATGATCGTTTCATAACCGTCTTCACGCAGCGCCAATGCCGCATGCACGCAGCAATAGTCGAACTCGATACCTTGTCCGATACGGTTAGGCCCGCCGCCGAGAATAATGATTTTTTCCTTATCCGAAACGCGCGCTTCGCATTCTTCTTCATAAGTCGAATACAAATAAGCCGTATCCGAGGAGAATTCAGCCGCGCAGGAATCGATGCGTTTGTAGACCGGGCGGATATTCTGTTTATGCCTGACGTTGCGCACTTCCGATTCGGTCGTATCGAGCAACTTGGCCAGTCTTTGATCAGAGAAGCCTTTACGCTTTAACCTGTAAAGTTCGCCCTCTTTCAACGTCGACAAAGTTTTGGTCGATAATGATTTTTCGGTCAGCACCAAATCTTCAATTTGCGCCAAAAACCATGGATCGATTTTGGATGCCTCATGCACTTCATCCAGAGTCATGCCGCTACGGAAGGCATCAGCGACATAAAGCAAACGATCTGGCCCCGGATGGCGCATTTCACGCTGCATTTTTTCGCGTGCATCTTCGGCGCTCAAGTCGACAACTTCATCGAGACCGCTGATGCCGATTTCCAGACCGCGCAAGGCTTTTTGCAGCGACTCCTGAAAAGTCCGGCCTATCGCCATGACCTCGCCTACCGACTTCATCTGCGTAGTCAGACGATCGTCGGCTTGCGGGAATTTCTCGAAAGTGAAGCGCGGCACTTTGGTGACGACATAATCGATCGTCGGTTCAAACGATGCCGGAGTTGCGCCGCCCGTGATCTCATTTTGCAGTTCATCCAATGTATAGCCGACGGCCAGTTTGGCTGCCACTTTGGCAATCGGGAAGCCGGTAGCCTTGGAGGCCAGCGCTGACGAGCGCGATACGCGAGGATTCATTTCGATCACGACCATGCGCCCATCTTCAGGATTGATCGCCACCTGTACGTTTGAGCCGCCGGTATCGACGCCGATTTCGCGCAATACGGATACCGCGACATTGCGTAAAATCTGGTATTCCTTATCAGTCAAGGTCTGCGCCGGGGCCACGGTGATCGAATCACCGGTGTGCACGCCCATCGGATCAAAATTCTCGATCGAGCAGACGATGATGCAATTGTCTTTCGAATCGCGCACAACTTCCATTTCATACTCTTTCCAACCCAGCACCGATTCCTCAATCAGCAGCTCATTGGTCGGAGATAAATCAAGGCCGCGTTCGCAAATTTCAATAAACTCTTCCTTGTTATAGGCAATGCCGCCGCCGCTGCCGCCCATGGTAAAAGACGGACGGATGATGGTGGGATAACCGACTTCCTGCTGAGCCGCCAGCGCCTCCTCCATTGAATGCGCGGTCTTTGAGCGCGCCACTTCGAAACCGATTTTTCGCATGGCCTGATTGAACAGTTCACGGTCTTCGGCTTTGTTGATCGCTTCTTTGGTGGCGCCGATCATCTCGACGCCGTATTTTTCCAGCACCCCATGCGCATCCAGCGCCAGCGCGCAGTTCAATGCCGTCTGTCCGCCCATCGTCGGCAGGATGGCATCGGGACGTTCTTTTTCGATAATTTTTTCCACGGTTTGCCAATCGATAGGCTCGATGTAAATGGCATCGGCCATATCCGGATCAGTCATAATGGTAGCCGGATTCGAGTTGACCAGAATGACGCGATAGCCTTCTTCCCGCAGTGCTTTACAAGCTTGCGTACCCGAATAATCAAACTCACAAGCTTGACCAATAACAATCGGGCCTGCGCCCAGTAATAAAATCGATTTTATGTCGGTTCTTTTTGGCATTTCGTTGTTTTGCTTTGCTGATTATTGACTGGCTTATTACTTGTTGAACTGATCCATCATAGTGATGAAATCATCAAACAATGATTGTACATCATGAGGACCGGGACTTGCTTCAGGATGTCCCTGAAAGCTCATGGCAGGGCAATCGGTCCGCTTGATGCCCTGCAAGCTGCCGTCAAATAAAGAATGATAGGTTGCGATCAAGTTAGCGGGAAGCGATGCTTCATTAACCGCGAATCCATGATTCTGGCTACTGATCATCACGCGGCCTGTGGATTTTTCCTGCACAGGATGATTGCCGCCGTGATGGCCGAATTTCATTTTTTCGGTTTTGGCTCCGCTGGCTAAAGCCAGTAGCTGATGTCCAAGGCAAATGCCGAATACCGGAATTTTCTTGGCTAAAAATACTTTGATCGCTTCTATGGCGTAAGTGCATGGCTCCGGGTCGCCTGGGCCATTGGATAAAAATATGCCATCGGGATTCATTGCCAGCACGGTTTCCGCCGACGTGGTCGCCGGCACGACCGTAATGCGACAACCACGGTTTGCCAATAATCTCAGGATATTGCGCTTAACACCGAAATCGTAAGCGACAACATGCCGGGCCAGATTTTCAGCTTTAGTGTGGCCGTCTCGCAGATGCCAGACATTTTCAGTCCACTCATAAGGCTCGGCGACGGTAACGTCTTTCGCCAAGTCCATGCCCTGCAATCCCGGGAAAGTATCGATTGCCGCTTTGGCTTCCTCTACATCCACTGATTCCCCGGCCATGATGCAGCCCCGCTGAGCGCCTTTATCACGCAACAGGCGCGTTAATTTGCGCGTATCGACATCGGCGATAGCGACGACGTTATTGTCGATCAGATATTGCTGCAGAGTTTTTTCACAGCGCCAGTTACTGGCCAGCAATGGCAGATCTCTGATGACTAACCCGCTGGCAAAAACGCCGGTAGACTCGTCATCTTCGTCCGTTGTGCCGACATTACCGACATGCGGGTATGTTAATGTAACAATTTGCCGGGCATAAGACGGATCACTGAGGATTTCCTGATATCCGGTCATAGAGGTATTAAATACGACTTCTCCCACGGAACAACCATCGGCGCCTATGGATACGCCATTGAATACTGTTCCGTCTTCCAACACTAACAACGCAGGCTTACTCAAACACGTCACCTCAAATGTGCAAAACGGGATGAACCCGTAAGGACTCACCCCGTTATAAAAAACAAAATTCTGCTTATTTTACGAGATTATAGCGTTTTGGTCATTAACAATTTTTCAGACCTAAGACATCCTGCATGTCATAAAGACCGGTTTGTTTATCTTTCAACCAAACCGCCGCCCTGACTGCACCATTGGCAAAAGTCATGCGGCTTGTGGCTTTGTGCGTGATTTCCACGCGTTCGCCTTCGTCGGCAAACATAACCGTATGTTCTCCAACGATATCGCCGGCACGGATAGTCGAAAAGCCGATGGTTTTTCGGTCCCGCTCGCCGGTATTGCCTTCACGGCCATAAATCGCACAGTTTTTCAAATCCCGGCCTAGCGCAGCCGCAACTACCTCGCCCATGCGCAAGGCAGTGCCTGACGGCGCATCGATCTTATGCCGATGATGGGCCTCAATGACTTCAATATCGGTATAATCACCCATGACCTTGGCGGCCATTTCCAACAATTTGAGCGACAGATTGACACCGACGCTCATATTGGGCGCCAGCACTATCGCCACTTCTTTGGCAGCCTCTGCAATCCGGGCTTTTTGCACATCACTGTACCCCGTAGTTCCGATTACGATTTTTTTGCCGGCCTGGCGGCAAATATCGATATATTCCATGGAAGCATCGGGACGAGTAAAATCGATCAGCACGTCAAACTGGTCAACAACAGACGCCAGATTATCGGCGACTTTAACGCCGACAGCGCTAATACCCGCCAATTCGCCGGCATCCTTCCCCACTGCAAGACTCCCAGGCCGAGAAACTGCTGCAGAAAGCTCAGCCTTGTCGGCCAGTGCCGACGCCTTGATCAGACAAAGCCCCATCCGTCCTGTTGCGCCTACTATAGCAATACGAATCATGGTGCTTATCCTGTCAATTTATCAAAAAAGCTTTTTACACCGTCGGTCCATGAGTGTTCCTGAGGACTATGATGCTTGCCGCCGCCTGACAGGGAATCACCCAACTGTTGAATCAGCTCTTTCTGCTCTTTGGTCAGATGAACCGGGGTTTCAATCTGCACCCGGCACAATAAATCGCCGATCGCGCCGCCGCGTACCGGCTTGACGCCTTTGCCGCGCAATCTGAATAATTTTCCGGTTTGCGTTTCGGCAGGAATTTTGAGCATCACTTTGCCATCGAGCGTCGGCACTTCTATCTCACCTCCTAGGCAAGCCGTAGGAAAGCTGATCGGCACTTCGCAGTAAAGATTGGCGCCATCACGTGTGAAAATCTCATGTTCTTTCACCTGAACCTGCACATACAGATCACCGGCCGGCCCGCCGCGCTCTCCGGCCTCGCCTTCTCCAGCCAAACGAATACGATCGCCGGTATCGACGCCCGCAGGCACTTTGACGGATAAGGTTTTGGTTTCCTGAACACGCCCCTGTCCATAACATTTGCCACAAGGATCCTTAATCTGCTTGCCCGTACCGCGGCAAGTCGGACAGGCCTGTTGGACGGAGAAGAAGCCCTGCTGCATTCTGACCTGCCCATGACCATGACAGGTCGAGCAGATAACCGGACTAGAACCCTTCTTGGCGCCCGAACCGCTACATTCACTGCAAACGACCAGCACCGGCACCCGAATTTTGGCTTCGGTTCCGGCGACAGCTTCTTCCAGCGTCAATTCGAGGTTATAACGCAAATCTGCGCCACGCTGCACAGAGCTGCGTGTCCTTCCGCCGCCAAAAATATCGCCAAACACATCACCGAAAATATCGCTGAAGCTATCGGCGCCGAAACCGCCGCGGCCGCCGCCCATGGATGGATCAACGCCGGCATGACCGAATTGATCATAAGCGGAGCGTTTTTTAGGATCCGACAAAACTTCGTAAGCTTCCTTAATCTGCTTGAATTTCGCTTCAGCCTCAGCCTGATTGTCTTTATTTCTATCAGGATGATACTTCATCGCCAGGCGGCGATAGCTCTTCTTAATCTCTGCATCACTGGCGTTTCTTTCTACACCGAGAAGCTTATAAAAGTCTTCTTTTGCCATGTTCCAATCGTTAGTTTCGTCTTGTTTTTGCTTAAATCCATTCCCGAGGACTTACTCAGGAGTGCAAGCATTGCCATAAAGTTATCAGGAACCGCGCCGTTAAAGGCGCGGCATGAACTATAGTTTTAATTACTTTTTATCGTCCTTGACTTCTTCAAACTCGGCATCGACAACGCCTTCATCAGCAGCATGCTGTTCAGAAGCGCCCGCCCCGGCAGACTCGCCGCCTGCAGCGCCAGCTTTCTGAGCATAAACGCGCTCAGCCAACTTGCCGGACAGTTCAGTCAAGGCATTGGTTTTCGCTTCGATCTCAACTTTGTCATCGCCTTTAACGGCGTCTTTCAGCGCATTGATCGCATTCTCGATCGCGCTTCTTTCATCGGCACCAACCTGATCGCCCAGCTCTTTCAGCGACTTCTCCGTAGCATGGATCATACCATCGGCATGGTTGCGCGCCGCCACCAGTTCTGCCAATTTGCGGTCTTCATCAGCATGAGCCTCGGCATCCTTGATCATGCGTTGAACTTCTTCATCTGATAACCCACTGGACGCTTTAATGACAATAGATTGTTTTTTGCCGGTCGCCTTGTCTCTGGCCGATACGTTCAGAATGCCGTTGGCATCGATATCGAATGCCACTTCGATCTGCGGAATGCCGCGCGGTGCGGGCGGTATATCAGACAGATCAAAACGCCCCAGTGATTTATTGGCAGCCGCCATCTCACGCTCGCCCTGCAACACATGAACCGTTACCGCAGTCTGGTTGTCATCGGCCGTAGAAAAAACCTGTGAAGCATTGGTTGGAATCGTGGTGTTTTTCTCGATCAGCTTGGTCATGACGCCACCCATGGTTTCGATACCCAATGATAGCGGAATAACGTCCAGCAACAGCACGTCTTTGACTTCGCCGCCCAGAACACCGGCCTGAATCGCCGCACCCAAGGCCACCGCCTCATCCGGGTTAACGTCTTTGCGCGGCTCTTTACCGAAAATGTTTTTTACCATTTCCTGTACTTTCGGCATACGGGTTTGACCGCCCACCAGGATCACGTCATCAATTTCGGATGCAGACAAGCCGGCGTCTTTAAGCGCTATTTCGCAAGGACCTTTCGTGCGATTGATCAACTCTTCAACCAGCGATTCCAGTTTTGCGCGGGTCAGTTTAACGTTTAAATGTTTAGGACCTGTTGCATCAGCAGTGATGTAAGGCAGGTTAACATCGGTTTGCTGGGCTGAAGACAGCTCGATCTTGGCTTTTTCCGCCGCTTCTTTCAAACGTTGCAGCGCCAAAGGATCATTATGCAGGTCAACGCCGCTTTCTTTCTTGAATTCTGACGCCAAATATTCAATGACTCTCAAGTCGAAATCTTCGCCGCCGAGGAAAGTGTCACCGTTAGTCGACAATACTTCAAACTGATGCTCGCCTTCTATCTCGGCAATTTCGATGATGGAAATATCGAATGTACCGCCGCCGAGGTCATATACGGCAATTTTGGTATCGCCTTTAGGCTTGTCCATACCGAAAGCCAGCGCCGAGGCAGTCGGCTCGTTGATGATACGCTTTACATCCAGCCCGGCAATACGGCCGGCATCTTTAGTAGCCTGACGTTGTGAATCGTTAAAGTAAGCAGGCACCGTGATAACGGCTTCGGTGACTTCTTCGCCCAGATAAGCCTCGGCGTCTTTTTTCAGTTTCATCAAAACACGTGCTGAAACTTCAGGCGCCGCCATTTTCTTGCCGTGCACCTCAACCCAGGCATCGCCGTTTTCAGCTTCGACAATTTTATAAGGCACCATTTTGATGTCTTTTTGCACGACATCGTCTTTAAAGCGACGGCCGATCAACCGTTTGATAGCAAATAGTGTGTTTTTAGGGTTGGTTACGGCCTGACGCTTAGCCGATTGGCCTACCAATACTTCATCATCACTGGTAAAAGCGATAATTGACGGCGTCGTACGGGCGCCTTCGCTATTCTCGATCACTCTCGCTACGCCGTTTTCTAAAACCGCAACGCAGGAGTTTGTGGTTCCTAAATCTATTCCAATAATTTTAGCCATTGAAGTCTCCAGACTTGAATATGTAAATGTTAAAAGTTGTTCTTAATATGGGGATTGTTTTATCTTCTTCAAGCCTGTTTATTATTGCTTGGTGTATCTTCTGCCGGTTTTTCGGGGACTTTGGCAACCACGACCATGGCAGGGCGCAACAGGCGCCCGTTCAGCAAATAGCCTTTCTGGAAAACATTAACCACGGTATTAGGCTCGGCGCCTTCCACGGCCTGCATGGCCATAGCCTGATGATGTTCGGGGTTAAAAGGCTGGCCGACCGGATCGATCGTTTCAATGTTAAATTTGGCGAATACCGATTCAAACTGTTTGATCGTCAATTCGCTGCCCACGCGAAACTTCTCCACTTCAGGGCTGTCGCCAGTAGCTGCCTGCAGTCCTAATGTCAGACTGTCCAATACCGGCAGCAACTCTTTGGCAAACCCTTCCAGCGCAAATTTATGCGCGCTCTCCAGATCTTTCTGCGTCCTTCTCTTCAGGTTTTCCATCTCCGCTTGGGCACGAACTGCTTTGTCCCAGTTTTCCTGAGCTTTCTGCTCGGCCTGCACCAATTGCTGCTTCAGTTCTTCAAGAGTCGGTTCAGACAACAGCTGCTCTCCGTTAATCACTTCACCAACTGGCTCTTCTTTTTTAACCTCGGCTTCAACCTGAGATTCAGGCACTTCCTGATCATTACTCATTCGCTATAGCTCCTCAAAATATAAAAATGGGTTTTCGCGCCCAATCGCGCGAAAGAAAACAGATGCTAGTTATGATGGGGACGATGATTTTTGATTCAAGGCTGCGCCTAATAATTTTGCCGTAATATCGACATAGGGGATAACTTTCTCATAAGCCATGCGTGTCGGCCCGATGACGCCCAGCACACCCACCACCTCATCGCTAATCGAATAAGATGATGTAACCAGGCTGCAGTGATCGAAGGCCTGATAGCCGGATTCTTCGCCGATAAAAATCTGCACGCCTTCTGCATTCATACATTGATCCAGCAAATGAATCACATCCTGTTTTTGACTGAATGCTTCAAATAATTTTTTCAGCCGGTCCATATCCGCCAACTCTGAAAAACCCATTAAATTGGTTTCGCCGGTCAGCACGTAATCTTCTTTTTCACTGTCCTGCTCGAAAGTCAGCTGCGCCATTTTGATCGCATCAAGCATACCCTGATTCATGCGCGCCTGATCTTCCTTCAACTCTTCAAAAACTGCTTGCCGCACTGAAACCAGACTGCGGCCGCAATAAACTGAATTCAAATAATTCGCCGCCTGCTGCAATTCAGCAGCGCTAAACGCCTTCGCAGTATGAATGATTTTGTTATGGACTTCCTGCTCATTGGTAACAAAAATCACCAATACACGCGTATTGGATAAAGACAAAAATTCAATATGCCGCAGGCAGAGCATTTCCCGCCTAGGCAAAGTCACGACCCCGGCCATACGGGTCAATTCCGACAGCAGACGAGAGGCGACGCCGATAACATCACCATTATTATCAGTGACTGATAAACCCTGCTGCAATCGAGCCAACTCTTCCGATTTCAAGGGCTTGACTGTCAACAGGCTGTCTACGAACAAGCGATAACCGCTGACTGTGGGCACGCGTCCAGCCGAGGTATGCGGCGAATGCACCAACCCCAAATCTTCAAGATCGGCCATAACGTTGCGGATGGTGGCCGGACTCAAGTTTAAGCCCGAGTCTTTTGATAAAACCCTTGAGCCTACCGGCTGACCGTCACTGATATAACGCTCAACCAGCGTTTTCAGCAATTGCAGCGACCTTTCGTTTAAAACTTGATCAGTACTCACATCAACCTCTAAAAGATCATAATTAGCACTCCACCCGAGCGAGTGCCAGCGCCGCAAAATATCAGCTCAACGGTTTGTTGTCAATAAAACCCTTTTTCTTAAAACTGCCTATTATTAAAGAAGGCCTTTCGCTCCTCCTCATGAGAACCCCAAACATCTTCTGCCGGTAAAACTGGTTGCTTTACTGAGGTTTTTGTATAATCCAATTCATTTTGACTTGTATCCGGCAATGCAGAGCCCTTTCAAAACCATTGGCCTCATAGGCAAACCCAGTGACCCCAGCATTGCTGAGCCCCTGTCAATTCTTTATGATTTTTTAAAAAGCCGGCAATTCACTGTCCTGATTGCCAAGGACAGCGCCCGGTTTATTCGTAATCAGCCCGAATCCCGCCCTATGGACAAACTAGGCCAATATTGCGATCTGGTTATCGCGGTTGGCGGCGATGGTACTTTTTTGACTGCCGCACGGGCCATTGCCGAATATGATATTCCTTTGATTGGCATCAATCTGGGGCGTCTCGGTTTTCTGGTCGACATATCGCCCAACGAACTGCCGGACAGATTGCACCGCATGCTCCAGGGCCACTATATTGAAGAAAAACGCTGTTTATTGCGGACCAAAATCGTCCGTGACGAACAGGTCATTCACGAAGAAACAGCCGTCAATGAAGTGGTGATTCATCGCTGGGTAACGCCCAGCATGATTGAAATCGTGACCAAGATTGACGGCGTCTTTCTCAATTCTCAACGCTCCGACGGCTTGATTGTTTCCACGCCCACCGGTTCGACCGCCTACTCCCTGTCCGCAGGGGGCCCGATTCTGCATCCGTCGTTAAATGCGCTGGTATTGGTGCCGCTCAACCCCCATACCCTGACCAATCGCCCGATCGTCATCGATGATTCCGCTGAAATTGAAATCAGCTTCTGCCAGACCAAGCAAATCAATGCACTGGTTACCTGCGATCAAATTGAAATTCCGGCCGTGCTGATCAGCGATAAAATTTTGATCAAAAAAGATCCGAAACCGATTAGAATTCTGCACCCCGAAGACCATGACTTCTTTCAGATACTGCGGGGCAAATTAAACTGGAGCAGTGGTTATCATATTTAATTCCTATGCTATTGAACCTTAACATCATCGACCTTGCCGTTGTCAAATCGCTGGACCTGGACCTTGAAAAAGGTATGTCCGTGCTTACCGGCGAGACCGGGGCCGGCAAATCCATACTCTTGACCGCATTGGGGCTCGCCCTGGGTGACCGGGCCGACTCAGGCTATGTACGCCCCGAAGCCAAACGCGCCGAAATCAACCTGGAGTTTGATCTGGCCGATGCGCCTGAGGCCCAGCGCTGGCTGAAAGAAAACGATCTCGATGACGACCACCATTGCCTGATTCGGCGCATAGTCAATCAGGACGGGCGCTCCAAAGCCTATATCAACAACCGGCCGGTCACATTGCAGACCCTGCAGGCGCTTAGCGAGAAACTGGTAGAAATTCACGGCCAGCATGCGCATTTAACCTTGCTCAACAGCGACGAACAACGCCGTCTGTTGGATGCCTACGCCAAAGACCAGCCGCTTCTGGATCAAGTCAACGCCTGTTACCGGCAATGGCAGCAAGCCCATAAGGAACTGGAAGCGCTGATCAAAGCCGGCAAGGACAAAGCCGAACGCGAAGAATTATTGCGCTACCAGATTGAAGAACTGCAGCAGCTTGATCTGCAAAACTTCAATTACGCGGCCTTGTCGGAAGAACACAGCAAACTGGCCAATCTGGGCCAGATTTTAGCGGTCGGCCAAAGCCAGGTTGACATTCTCTACGAAAACGACGAGCAATCAGTCAGCCAGATGCTGGGCCATAGCCTGAATGAAATCACGCATATCGCCCGCTTTGCGCCGGAGCTGAACGAGATCTGTTCGCTGTTATCGGAAGCGCAGATTCAGACCGAAGAAGCGGCACAGCAGCTGCGCCGTTTCCTTGAGTCTCAGGAAGCCGATCCGCAACGCATGGACATACTGGAAAACCAGATCGCCGTCATTCAGAACCTGAGCCGCAAGCATCATGTCAAGCCGGATGAACTGCCGGAACTGGCAGAAAACCTCGAGCAGGAACTGGATGGGCTGACTCACAGCAGCGAGCGCATCGAAGCCTTAAAGATCAGCACGGCAAAACTGCTCGAACAATACGATCAACTGGCCGCGCAATTGTCGGAACAGCGCAAACAGGCCAGTAAAAATCTGGCACAGCAGATATCAGCCATGATCAAGGAGCTGGGCATGCCGCAGGGCGAGTTTTTGGTCGACGTCACAGCGCTGGATCTGGAGGCGCCCAAGCTGAACGGCAAGGATAAAATTGAATTTCTGGTCAGCGCCAACCCGGGCCTGCCGGCCAAGCCGCTGGCCAAAGTCGCCTCCGGCGGCGAATTATCGCGCATCAGTCTGGCCATCCAGGTCACGACCAGCAACGACAAAACCACGCCGACCATGATTTTCGACGAAGTCGACACAGGCATCGGCGGCGGCATTGCCGAGATTGTCGGGCAAAAACTGCGCAGTCTGAGCCACAACCGCCAGGTCATGTGCGTGACGCATTTGCCGCAAGTCGCATCGCAGGCGCACACTCATCTCTATGTCGAAAAAAATAATAAGGCCGATATCACATCGTCCAATGTCAGAGTCCTGAATGACGAGGAGCGCGTTCAGGAAATTGCCAGAATGCTGGGCGGCATCAACATCACCGCCAACACGCTGGCCCACGCTAAAGAAATGTTATTTCAATCCGCCGCCAGCCATTAATCGGCCGGCGCGCACAACCACAGGGTACCAAAATCAATGATCCGCTTTCCAGCCGAATGGGAAAAACAGTCCGCCGTATTAATCGCCTGGCCGCATGCAACCGGCGACTTCAGCAATCGTCTCGATGCTGTCGAACAGAGCTACGGTTTTATTGCCGAAACGATCAGCCAGTATCAGCGCTTATTTATCGTCTGCAGGGATGACGCCCATCAGCAGCATATTCAGTCTTTAATCAAAAACAACGGCAATATCACCTTTCTTCACGCCGAAGTGAATGACATCTGGGTCAGGGATACCGTTTTCCTGACCGCAGAAGAAGATGGCCGCATGAAACTGCTCAACTTCAGATTCAACGGCTGGGGCGGCAAGTACCCGCACCAGCGCGATAACGCGCTGAACCATGCCTTATTAAACTACAGTCCATTCAAGAATGCGGCTTATGCCGACATGGACTTCATCCTCGAAGGCGGCAGTGTTGAAAGCGATGGCATTGACACGATCATGACCACGCGCCAATGCCTGCTGAACCCGAACAGAAACAAAGAACTGTCGCAACAGGACATTGAACAGCGACTGCAACAGTATTTCGGCGCCAAAAGAATATTATGGGTGGACCAGGAAAATCTGTCCGGCGACGATACTGACGCCCATATCGATACACTGGCCCGTTTCTGCTCGGCCACGACTATCGCCTATACCAGCAGCGATGATCCCGAAGACAAGCATTATGCAAGTTTGAAAAACATGGAATCTCAGCTGCAGGCTTTCCGCACGCAAGCAAATGAAGCCTATAATCTGGTGCCGCTGCCGATGCCGAAACCGATCTTTGATGAAGAAGGCCAGCGCCTGCCGGCCAATTACGCCAATTTCCTGATCATCAATCAGGCCGTCATGGTGCCTGTCTATGACGACCCGATGGACGCCGTTGCCCTGGAACGGCTGTCCGGCTGCTTCCCGCACCACAAGATTATCGCCACGCCATGCCGGCCGCTGGTGCATCAATACGGCAGTTTGCATTGCATGACCATGCAGTTTCCTGAAAAAGCGTTTGCTGTTACCGACTAATGCTCAATCTGTAATTGCTCGGCGCTGATTAAGTATAAGCGTCCGATATATATTTTCGGATGCTTATATTATTGATGAAACCCGTTACATAATAAAACGATTTAAATGAACTTGAAGTACAAGAGCTCATTCAAAGCCATAAATACTTTTGTGAGCGGGTTTATTTAAAGCGCAATCATAAAACATGAAATACGGCCTCAAAAATCAAACCATAGCACAAATAAATGCCGTTTTTGCCCGCCACCCTGAAATAGAACAGGTCATACTCTACGGCTCTCGGGCGAAAGGCAATTATAAAGATAGCTCGGATATCGATCTTGCGTTAAAAGGGCAGGAATTAAATTCAAGCGTTATTGACAGGGTAAGTTTTGAGCTCGAAGACCTGTTTTTACCTTATTGTTTTGATATTTCACTTTTCAGTCGAATAAATAATGCCCGCCTTATTGATCATATTAATCATATAGGCGTCATTTTTTATGAATCTGCAAATGCACCGCATTTAGACTGACAAAACCGACCATGACTAAAACCTGGGCGGCAATATTTTTTTCGGTACTGATCTGGTCGGCTATCAATCCCAAAGATTATTTTACCTGGCTGCTTGAAACCACACCCGCTCTGATCGCCTTGATCATTCTTATCGCGACGCGCCGGCGTTTCTCTTTGACTCGCCTCGCCTACAACCTGATTTTGATCCACAGCATCCTCCTGATGATAGGCGCCCATTATACTTATGCCGAAGTTCCGTTATTTAACTGGCTGAAAGTGACTTTCGAATTGGAACGCAATAATTACGATAAACTCGGCCATCTGGCCCAAGGTTTTATCCCGGCCATTGTAGCCCGCGAGATATTAATCAGGAATCAAGTCGTGGCAGGCCGTAAATGGCTAAACTTCCTCATTATCTGTATCTGTTTAGCCATCTCGGCATTTTACGAACTTATCGAATGGTTCGCTGCCTTAGTCAGCAAGGAAGCTGCCGAATCATTTTTAGGCACACAAGGTTATATGTGGGATACGCAGTCCGACATGGCTTTCGCGTTGGCCGGCGCAGTTTCGGCCATCGTAACGTTAAGCCGTCTTCATGACCGTCAAATAAGCAAAATTGCCGCAGGACAACCTTTGCCTTAGTGACCTTTCGGCTTTCACTGAACCGAATAGCGCTACTGCCTATTTTTAAATCGTTGTAAAATAATACTATTGTCAAAACCCATCCAAGCTTATTCATCATGAAATCAAAATTAATCGTCAGCGCTGTTCAACAGCCCTGCAATGAAGACAGACAGACTAACCTTGAATTTTCCATTGAGAAAATCCATGAGGCGGCCGCTGCCGGCGCAGACCTGGCCGTACTGCCGGAACTGCATCTGGGGCCTTATTTCTGCCAGAACGAGGATCATAATACCTTCGCCCTTGCCCAGCCTATTCCCGGCCCCACTACCGAAGTCCTATCGGCAGTGGCTAAAAAGCTGGAGATCGTTATCGTTTCAACTATCTTTGAAGAAAGAGCGCCGGGGCTTTATCACAACACCGCCGTGGTTTTTGATAAGGATGGCAGTATCGCCGGTAAATACCGGAAAATGCATATTCCCGACGATCCTGGCTTTTATGAGAAATACTACTTCACGCCGGGCGATATTGGCTTCAAACCGATCCAGACTTCAATCGGCAAACTAGGCGTATTGATATGCTGGGACCAATGGTTTCCCGAAGCGGCAAGACTGATGGCTCTGGCTGGCGCAGAACTATTGATCTATCCTACCGCAATAGGCTGGGACCCTCTGGATACGCCTGAAGAACACAAGCGCCAACTGGATGCCTGGGTCACCGTTCAACGCGCGCACGCTGTAGCCAATGGCATTCCGGTCATATCCTGCAATCGCATCGGCTTTGAAAAAGCGCCTGATTCGGATAAAGGCATAAATTTCTGGGGCAATAGCTTTATCGCAGGCCCCCAAGGGGAAATCATCACTCATGCCAACGAATCGGAGATAAAACTGCTGACCGCCGATCTTGACAGCTCAAGGGTTGAGCGCGTCAGACGAATATGGCCTTATTTGCGCGACCGAAGAATTGATGATTATGGGGATTTAACAAAACGTTTTATTGATTAAAACCACTGGCACAAGGCAAAAACCGCGCTGTTTTGCCTTGTGCCCCGGACCGGAAAATATCTGCCTGAACCTGGATAATCAAACTTCAAATTCAGAACGGTCATGGCCGGCATCGATCAAAGTCTGCATCCATTTTGGCGTCACTCCGCGGCCGGTCCATGTTTTTTCAGGGTCCTGGGGATGACGGTATTTAACAGGCACCTTAACGCCTTTGCGAGCCGACCTTTTATCGCCTTCATAAATTTCAACGGCAACATCGATTGATGCCGCCAGCTCTTTTATCTGAGCAATAACTTCCTTACGTTTATTTGCCTGCTTGGTCTTTAATGCTTTTTCGGCTTTTTCAATAAGAGCCTGCAATTCATTTTCAGTGAGATTTTGATACTCTGTCGTTTTAAGATTCTGATACTGGGATTGGGTCATTTTAGCTCCTAATAATAAAAATATATTACAATCATATCATGACTACCTAATACTATAAATAGTAAGAATTACTTAGATTAATCTTAAATAATCATTTATAACCCTATAATTTTTTAATTCTTAGCCTGCAACACTAAGTTAATAATAATCTTAAAGCTTTTTTAATTTAATATATGCCCTAGCTCATCAATAAGTCTAACGCCTCAATTACCTGCATTTTTATCAGTAAATAACTTGCTGCTGGTTGCCCTCCATCTATTACCTAAGATATTTATCCGTTATTAAAGCAGCCTTTCTATTATCTAGCCATTCATGACGGAGCGCCGGACCTTTTAATTCGTTTAATTCAGTAAAATAATAAATGCCTACTGCTTTTGTTTCATTGACACTAACCGGTAGATTTAGTTCTCCGACAGACTTATTATTAACCCCATGAGTCGATAAAGCACGGGAAACATTTTTATTAACAATTGAGACATGCTGTTTTTTGTTGCGCTTTTTGTTTAACTATTATTGGTTGCCTTTTTACTTTCCCCTTAACTTTAATACTAGCCGGTTGGTTTTAGCTTCTGGCCCGATCGTATTATTAGCAACTTTGGACAAGCCCGCAGGCTCAATTATTACTGGCTGCTCTTTGTGTATATTCATCTATTATTTCCGCTTTAGCTGAAGCATTAACGTTTGCATCAGACAGTGGCGCATCCGTCTTTTTGACACCCGGCTTTATGAAAAGTACAGCTCACTTGAAAGCAGGGCGATTACAATGCTGCCAATTAATAATATCTGCTTGGCATGCCGCACTGTTATCATCTCGGGCACAGAGATAGGCTTTAGATCTTCCCGATTTTTGAATAAGGAACTCTAATTACAATATTTTTTGTCTCTCATATTTTTTATCTCAACAACAAGCAGATGAAACTTTATGATTGCCTTTGCCACTAATAAAATGAACCATACTTTGGCTAGACAACATCTAACCAAGTACTATACCACTGCGGATAGGGTGGAAAATTAAAACCCCGTTTTGAATAAATTGGATAATACTAATGAGTAAGCTGCTAAAACTTTTTCAAGATTCTTCCAGCCTCTATGGCAGCAATGCCAGCTTCATTGAAAGTCTGTATGAAAAGTTTCTGGAAGATCCTGAGTCGGTCGACCCCAGCTGGCAGAAAGAATTCAGCGCCATTCACGACGGTGTCGAATATGAAGCGGCCCATAGTCCCATCGTGAAACGCTTTGCACAGCTCGCGATTAAATCTCAATGCAGGCTGGCCGAATTGCAAGGGTTCACGGAAGAAAGCGTCAAAAAGCAATCGGCCGTTGCCCGGCTTATCAACCATTACCGCGTCCGCGGGCATCAAATCGCCCAAAACAATCCGCTGGGAAAAACAACGCCCCCGCCTCCCGATTTTGATCCGGCTTATTACGGACTGTCCGCGCCCGACATGGATACCCTGTTCGATGCCGACATGCTGCGGGGCATTGACCGGTTACCGCTGCGCGACATCATAACCAGCCTGAAAGAGATTTACTGCGGCAGCATTGGCACCGAATACATGCATATTGTCGATACGACAATCAAACGCTGGATAAGAAATCATCTGGAAAGCCCGAAATCGACTTTAGCGATAGAACCCGAAAAAAAGCGCTGGCTGTTGAAGCTGCTGACGGCAGCTGAAGGCATAGAAAACTATCTGCATACACGATTTGTCGGCCAAAAGCGCTTCTCACTGGAAGGCGGCGAATCGCTGATTACGGTTCTCGACGAACTCGTTCAGAGAGCCGGAGAAAAAGGCGTTAAAGAAGTCGTGATCGGCATGGCGCACAGAGGCCGGCTGAATGTGCTGATCAATGTCCTCGGCAAAAGTCCTGCCATTTTATTCGACGAATTCGCCGGTCTGCCCAAGCTATCGCCCGGCGTCATTTCCGGCGACGTCAAATATCACATGGGTTTCTCGTCCAATATCGCCACGCCCGGCGGCCCATTGCATTTAACGCTGGCTTTCAACCCGTCGCATCTGGAAATCATCGATCCGGTCGTGGAAGGCTCGGTAAAAGCACGTCAGGACAGGGCCGGCGCAGACGGTGAAAAAGCGGTCATACCGGTGCTAATCCACGGCGATGCCGCGTTTTCGGGACAAGGCATCATCATGGAAACGCTGAACATGTCGCAAACCCGGGCCTTTTCTACCGGCGGCACGATTCATATCGTCATCAACAACCAGATCGGCTTTACCACCAGCAATCCGCAGGACGCCCGCTCCACCCTCTATTGCACCGATGTGGCCAGCATGATTCAGGCGCCGGTTTTCCACGTCAATGGAGACGACCCCGAAGCCGTCATTTTTGTCACTAAAATGGCGCTTGATTTCAGAATGACTTTCAACAGAGACGTCGTCATCGACCTGATTTGCTACCGCCGCCTCGGCCACAACGAAGCCGATGAGCCCTCGGCCACTCAGCCGCGCATGTATAAAAAAATCCGCAAGATCAAAACCACGCGGCGGCTTTATGCGGACCGCCTGATCAGCGAAGGCGTCATTACGGAGGAACAGGCGGCCGAAATGGAACAGCAGTATCAGAAGCAGCTCGATGCCGGCCAGGTCGTCTCCCGGCCTGTGCTGGACCACAATCATTACTCATATACCACGCAATGGAATCAGTTCCTGCACGGAAAATGGGACACCCCCTGCGACACTTCCGTTTCGATAGACCACATTCGCTTCTGCAACGATCGCATGCAGCGGCTGCCGGCCGGCTTTGAACTACATCCGCGCGTCGCTAAAATTATGGATAACCGCCGTAAAATGGCTGCCGGTGCCATGCCTCTGGACTGGGGATTTGCCGAGAACATGGCTTATGCGACCCTGCTGATGGAAAAATATAATGTCCGCCTGACCGGCCAGGATGTCGGCCGCGGCACATTCTTCCATCGCCATGCCGTCTTGCATAATCAGCTCAACGGCAAAACCCACACGCCGCTGAAACATCTGGACAAGGATCAGGGCCAGGCGCAGATTTTCGATTCATTGCTGTCTGAAGCGGCCGTATTGGGATTCGAATACGGCTACAGTTCCACCGTACCGAATACACTGGTCATCTGGGAAGCGCAGTTCGGCGATTTTGCCAATGGCGCGCAAGTCGTCATCGATCAGTTCATCAGTTCCGGGGAAACCAAATGGGGCCGGTTGAGCGGTCTGGTCATGTTTCTGCCGCACGGTTTCGAAGGCCAGGGACCTGAACACTCATCCGCCCGACTTGAACGCTATCTGCAACTGTGCGCCGAACACAACATGCAGGTCTGCAATCCGACCACGCCGGCACAGATATTTCATTTGCTGCGCCGGCAATTGATCAGGCCTTACAGAAAGCCGCTGATTGTCATGACGCCCAAAAGCCTGCTCAGGCATAAACTCGCCGTTTCCACGCTGGAAGACCTGACTGACGGGCAATTTCAGACTATCATCGGCGAACAGGACCCGATCAATCCGAAAAAAATTACGCGCTTTATCTTATGCTCCGGCAAGGTTTACTATGATTTGCTCGAAGCGCGCCGCAAGGACAAAGACAATCTGAAACATGTAGCCATCACGCGCATAGAACAATTGTATCCTTTCCCCATCGAAGCCTTCAGAGCGGAACTGGCGAAGTATCCCGCCATGAAAGAGTTCGTCTGGTGTCAGGAGGAGCCACAGAATCAAGGCGTCTGGTATCAATCCAAGCATCATTTCGCAGACAGTCTGCCTGCGCATGTCACTATGAGTTACAGTGGCAGAGAGGCGTCTGCAGCCCCTGCGGTGGGGAATTTCCGCGTCCATATAGAACAACAAAAAGCCGTCGTAGAATCGGCCTTATACAGTAAGTCATCAGGAAAATAACATGAGCATTGAAGTCCTAGTCCCCAACCTGCCCGAATCGGTTTCAGACGCCACACTGGCTACCTGGCACAAGCGCCCCGGCGATTTGGTCGATAAAAACGAAAACCTGGTCGATCTGGAAACGGATAAAGTGGTTCTTGAGGTACCCGCGCCGGACTCAGGCATTCTGCGTGAAATACGCAAGAAAGACGGCTCGACAGTCGTTGCCGGCGAAGTATTGGCCGTGCTCGAGCCTCAAGCCGCTCAAGCACAGACAGCCGGCAAAATACAGGCCGTTGAGGATATTGAAACGGCCGAACCTGAAACACGCGCACCTGGCAGTGAAGCTCATCCTGCGCTCAGCCCCTCCGTACGTCGACTGATTCTGGAAAATAATATCGATCCCGTTGGCATAAAAGGCACGGGCAAAAATGGCCGCATCACTAAAACCGACGTGCTGGATTATCTGGAAAGCCACAAACCGCCTGCACCTGAAATCGAACCGCCAAAACCGGAAACCGCGCCCGTAGAGCCCATCAGGCAGGAAACAACGGCTAAACCAGAGATAGCCAAGCCAGTCGAGCCGGCAATGCCTGCTATGAATCTACGTCCGGAACAACGAGTTCCAATGACGCGTTTGAGAGCGAGGATTGCCGAGCGCCTGCTGCAGGCCCAGCAAAATGCAGCCATGCTGACGACCTTCAATGAAGTCAATATGCAAAACGTTATTGATCTTCGCAATCAGTACAAAGCCCGTTTCGAAGAAAAGCACCATATCAAGCTGGGCTTCATGTCATTTTTCGTCAAGGCTTCCATCGAAGCCTTGAAGCGTTTTCCGGCTGTGAACGCTTCCATTGACGATAACGACATTATTTATCACGGCTACTATGACATTGGCATCGCTGTTACGACAGAGCGCGGCCTGATCGTACCGGTTCTGCGCGATGCCGATCAGCTCGATTTCGCCGGCATTGAGAGAAGCATCGCCGATTACGGAGAAAAGGCGCGTAACGGCACGCTGGGCTACGAGGACCTGAAAGGCGGCACATTCACCATTACCAACGGCGGCATTTTCGGTTCCATGCTGTCAACGCCGATATTGAATCCGCCGCAGTGCGCCATATTGGGCATGCATGCCATCAAGGAGCGCCCCATTGTCGAAAACGGCCAGATTGTCATCCGGCCAATCATGTATCTGGCTTTGTCCTACGATCACCGCCTGGTCGACGGACGCGATGCCGTGCAGTTTTTAGTGACGATAAAAGAATGCCTGGAAGCTCCCGCCCATCTGCTTCTTAATATCTGATGTTACGTCGGACGATTTTATCCCGTTTGCCGCGCCGAGCACCGCAGCTTTCGGCGAGAACACCCAGCATTCGACGCCGCCAACGCTGGGTCCCTGGTTCCCACGGTCCTCCACGGGAACCGATGCCGAGCTTTGAGAGCGAGCGGCACGTCGTATCCAAGCCCCGTATACGTTCCCAGGCAGGAGCGTGGGAACGCGGAAATGCAGGAGCAATTGCCGAAGCGACGCAAAAGAAAGGCACTCGCCCTCGGGCGCGATAAACCCGATTAAACCAAACCGTCGCGCTAGCAATACTTTAGCCAAACCGATCTGTATTCAACTTACTGCGTAACATCAGTTAATATTTAAAAAGGCTTTATTATGTCAAAGCTACAATCTCATTACGATGTCGTCGTCATTGGCGCAGGGCCGGCTGGTTATGTCAGCGCCATCCGATGCGCGCAGCTCGGCTTGAAAACGGCCTGCGTCGATAATTGGAGCAATAACAAACGCCAGAGCAGCCTGGGCGGCACTTATCTTAATGCCGGCTGTGTCCCCGCTATAGCCCTTCTCGAGTCGGCAAAAATTTATCATCTGCTGAACCATGAGCTGAGCAGACATGGTATTCATGCTGAAAATATTTCAGTGGACATCTCCCAGATGATGCGACGCAAGGACAAAATCATCGAAACGCTCAGCAATAAAATCGTCGATATATTTAACCATCACAAAATTACCCGTATCCATGCCCAGGCAAAATTGCTCAATGCCTGCGAAGTGGAAATTACCCCTGTAGACCATTCGTCATCGTCCATCATTAAGGCCAAAAATATTATCCTGGCCGCCGGCTCATCCCCGATCTGTCTGCCCTGCGCCCCGATCGACAATGAATTCATCATTGACTCCACAACCGCCTTAAGCCTTGACAGCGCACCCAAAAAGCTGGGCATTATCGGCGCCGGTGTCATAGGTCTGGAGCTTGCCTGCATTTGGAAGAAACTCGGCTCCGAAATCGTTATGCTGGAAGCGCAGGAAAATTTTTTAACGCTGCCCGACCAGCAAATCTCACGCGAGGCCTATCGCATTTATACGCAACAAGGACTGGAAATGCGTTTGGGCGCGCGGGTCATTTCCACCAAAAAAGGCCATAAAAAAGTTGCTGTCGAATATCAGGATAGTGAAGGTCTGCATTGCCTGCGTGTAGACAAACTGCTTGTTGCCTCGGGAAGAAAACCCAATACCGAAAACCTGATCGCCGCGGAAGCCAATTTAATGCTCGATGAAAATGGCTTCGTGCATGTCGATGAAAACTGCAGAACCACCCTGCCTGGTGTTTATGCGATAGGTGATTTGACTTCGCTCGGCCCCATGCTGGCCCATAAGGGCATAGAGGAAGGCGTCTTCGTCGCCGAACAGATTGCCGGCGTTCACAACCCGATCAATTACGAACTCCTGCCCTGCGTTATTTATACCGAACCTGAAGTTGCCTGGGTCGGCCAGACCGAACAGGCTTTAAGAGCCATAGGTGAGCGCATCAAGATCGGAACTTTCCCGTTAAGCGCGGCCGCCCGGTCTCATGCCATGGGCATTTCTGAGGGGATGGTTAAGATCATTGCCCATGCCGAAACCGATGCCATACTTGGCGTTCATATCATTGGCGCCCATGCCTCCGAGCTGATTGCCGAAGCCGCACTGGCTATGGAATTCTCGGCCAGCGGCGAAGATCTGGCCAGAACCATACACGCACACCCGACCATCTCAGAAGCCTTGCATGAAGCGGCGCTGTCTCTTGAGAAACGGGCATTGCATTTGCCAGTGGGCACACTGGCATCATAAGAAATCCGGTTCCTCTAATACAGAAATCCAATATGCCCCTCTCTTCCGTTTTTGAATCCCTGTTCAAATGGCTTTTCATGCTCAGCGTATTGGTGATGGGAGCGACTTATTTTTATAAGGACACGTTGCCAGATCCCTCGTATTACGATCTGGATCAGCTCGAAGAACCGATGCAAACGCCGATTTCCGATCAGGCTTTCACGCTGCAGGTCAATGGACAGGAATACACAGTCAATCCCAAATTCAGCTATGAGCTCGACGGCGTCGTTGTCGGCTATCATGATGCCGATGATTTCAGCGATATCTGGCATCACAAACGTTGGAAGGATTTCATCAATCTGCGTGATCTCTGCGTAATCTGGGGCGAGAATGTCGAGTCAGGCGTTTACAAAAGCATGACGTTCAGCAATGACAGCTGGACCTGCTGGGCGTCCTGGCCCGATGCCTCAGTCGGTGCGCTTTTCAAAATGAATGCACTGTCCAACAATCATCTGCTGACCGATGATGACGCAGTCAAAACAGCCCTGATGAGTGCCGAACCTGGCGATCATATCCGGCTGAAAGGCGTTCTGGCGAGCTATTCCAATAAAGCCAGCGGCTTTCAGCGCGGCACCAGCGTCATCCGTGACGACACCGGCAACGGCGCTTGTGAAACGATTTATCTGGACGAATTCAAGATTATCAAGAAAGCCAACCGCAAGCTGCGCCGGTTATATGGCATGACAAAATGGCTGACCCTCTTTGCCGGTATCGGATTTCTGATCATGTTTGCCATTACGCCGGTCAGAAATAACCGAAGGTATTAACTGCAAAAATTCATCTACCACGAAGGACACGAAGAATAAGACTTCGTGTCCTTCGTGATTTCAGATTTCATGCTTTAGGCAACGAACTTACTCACACTCCAAACCATCAACCCGCTGAAAGCCTCTCAGCAAAGCCGATCCTCTGTTGGCGCGGCTGCCTGAATAATGCTCGATATCAGACGATTTCAGCGTCAAATGACGTTTGCCGGCCAACACTTTCAACTGGCCGTTTTCCGGCAGCGCAATCACCGCGATCACTTCATCCTTGCCGGCGGCCAGATCCGAAGTCGGGATCTGGATCAGCTTGTTGCCCTTGCCCTTCGCCAACGCCGGCAGCTCGGCCACCGGAAAGACCAACAAACGGCCCTGCATCGTAACGGCCGCAAGCAGATCGGATTCATTGGCTACCCGTGCCGGCTTCAATACCTTGGCGCCATCCGGCAGTGTAATCAGCGACTTGCCCGCTTTGTTCTTGCTGAACAGTTCCTTGAGCTGCACACGGAAGCCGTAGCCGGCGTTGCTCGCCAGCACAAACCAGTCATCGGGATTGCCGGCGAGCAGATGCGTGAAGTAAGCGCCGGCCGGCGGATTAAGGCGTCCCGTCAGCGGCTCGCCCTGGGTTCGGGCCGACGGCAGATCATGCGTCGACGTGCTGTAAGCCCGGCCGGTCGAGTCGAGCAGATAAACCGGCTGGGTCGTTCGGGTCCTGACTGCATCGAGAAAACCGTCGCCGGAGCGGTAGCTCAGGCTGGTCACGTCGATGTCATGGCCCTTGGCCGCCCTGATCCAGCCTTTCTGCGACAGGATGACCGTCAACGGTTCATTGGCTATCAGCTCGGTCGTATCCAGCGCCTGCGCGGCCTGTCTTGCGACAATCGGCGAACGGCGGTCATCGCCGTATTTCTCGGCGTCGCGTTCGAGTTCCTTTCTGATCAGGTGGTTCAGCAATTTTGAGGAGCCGAGGGTCTTTTCCAGCGCAGCCCGCTCTTTTTCCAGCTCATCCTGCTCGCCGCGGATCTTCATCTCTTCCAGCTTGGCCAGATGCCTCAGCTTTAATTCGAGAATCGCCTCGGCCTGCAGGTCGCTGAGCCCGAATCGCGCCATCAGCACCGGCTTGGGATTGTCTTCATTGCGGATAATGGCGATGACTTCATCGATGTTCAGATAGGCGATCAGCAAGCCTTCCAGAATGTGCAGACGCGCCAGCACCTTGTCGAGCCGATGCTGAAGCCTGCGCCGGACCGTTTCGGTACGGAACGACAGCCACTCGGTCAGGATGTCTCTCAACCCTTTGACCTGCGGGCGGCCGTCCAGGCCGATCATGTTCATATTGACGCGATAGCTTCTTTCCAGATCCGTCGTCGCGAACAAATGCGACATGACCGCCTCGACATCCAGCCGTTTCGACTTCGGTATGACCAGCAGGCGGGTCGGATTTTCATGGTCCGACTCATCCCTCAAGTCCTCGATCATCGGCAACTTTTTCGCCAGCATTTGCGCCGCGATCTGCTCCATCAATTTGGCACCTGATACTTGATGCGGCAGGGCCGTAATAACGATATTGCCGTCCTCCAGCTCGTATTTGGCACGCATTTTGATCGAACCGCCGCCGCTGATATACATTTTCCGTATCTCTTCGGCCGACGTGATGATTTCGGCGTCGGTCGGATAATCGGGACCTTTGATATGCCTGAAAATGGCGTCCGGCGGGCAGTCAGGATCGTCCAGCAGCTTGATGCAGGCATTCGCCACTTCGCGCAGGTTGTGCGGCGGAATGTCGGTCGCCATACCGACGGCAATGCCCATCGTGCCGTTCAGCAGCACGTTCGGCAATCTTGCCGGCAGTAAAACCGGCTCTTTCAGCGTGCCGTCGAAATTGTCGGTCCAGTCGACCGTGCCCTGCCCCAGCTCACTCAGCAAGGTCTGCGCATAAGGCGTCAGCCGCGATTCGGTGTAACGCATGGCCGCGAACGATTTCGGATCGTCCGGCGAGCCCCAGTTGCCCTGGCCGTCGATCAACGGATAGCGGTAGGAAAAATCCTGCGCCATCAGCACCATGGCTTCGTAGCAGGCCGAGTCGCCGTGCGGATGGTACTTGCCGAGCACGTCGCCGACCGTTCTGGCCGATTTCTTGTATTTCGCCGCCGCTGTCAGGCCCAGCTCCGACATCGCATAAACGATGCGCCGCTGCACCGGCTTCAGGCCGTCGGCAATATGCGGCAGGGCCCGATCCAGAATCACATACATGGAATAATCCAGGTAGGCTTTCTCGGCAAAATGCTTTAACGGCAGTTGTTCGTAATTTTCTTGTATACCCACGATCACAATTCATCCTTTGGTAAATCTACATGTAACGCCCGACTCTTTTCCATGAATTCCTGACGCATTTTTTTGCGCATTTCTGCAGCTTCAAATAATCTTCTTTCCACTTCAGTCTCTATCTGTAATTTCGGTATTTCCTGTGGTTTGCCGTTTTCATCGACGGCCACCATGGTAAAGTAGCAGGAGTTGGTATGCCTTGTTTCTCCTGTCATCAGATTCTCGGCCTCGACCTTGACGCCGATTTCCATCGAGGAGCGTCCCACGTAATTGACATGCGCAAAAAAATTCACCAGTTCACCAACCTTGATCATCTGCTTAAAGAACACATGGTCCAGCGATGCGGTCACGACATAGCTTTTACAATATTTCGCCGCACAGGCATAGGCCACCTGATCCAATAACTTCAATAACGCGCCGCCGTGCACATTGCCGGAGAAATTCGCCATATCCGGCGTCATCAGCACGGTCATGGCCAACGACTTCTCTTGTCTATCCATTTTACTTTCCTGACTCAATAAGGCTGAATAGCCTTGTTATGACACGGGCAATCCGAAAAATGCCCTCCTGTCGTCCCCTTAAGACGTATTCTACCTGAAGGCTGCTTATAAAGGCCTAAGAACCTGTTCATTGTCTCCACAGCAACGACAAGCAAGCCAAATTACAGGCGGGTATTGGGCAGGCGCGCGGTATTTTTCCATAGCATCCGGCACTTTACTAGATACGTACAGCCCAGCCTTGGGCCTTTCTTATGTTTCTGTTGTCAGCAGGTATTGAACAGGTCCAGATCCGACGGTTGCGACCTGTTTTTTTCTCCTCACTGCCACTTTTAGCAGTTGATTGCCTTTCAAGCCTATATAAAGCCGCGCATCTGTTTGTAATATTTCTCACTTATAATTTGAGCTCAACGTTAAAATCCATTTTGACTATTCCTAACGCCTTAATGACAATGTAACTTCGTACTTAGTGGAATATAGCAACCTATGCAGCCGAATCATGCCCAAGACAAAGCAATAGTCGCTCAATCCGCGATTCATGTTTATTTCCTTATCACACCAGAAGTTCACCTGCTGGATCTGGCCGGGCCTATTCAGGCATTTCATGAAGCACAGCTTATCCATAGTGGTTTTGTTGTCCATTTTGTCGGTTTTGATTCTGAGGTAACGAGTCGGCAGGGCATGGGAATCAGCGGGCTGAAATTACCGCCCGCGGAGTTGCCGCCACATTCAATTGTTATCGCCTGCGCCAGCCGCTACCATGCTGATATCTATAGCGACCCCGCCAGCCAGAAAAGCATTACGTGGTTGAAAAATGTCCCGCGTAAAGACACGACTCTAGCCAGCCTATGCACAGGCGCTTTTTTGTTAGGCAAGGCCGGCTGGTTGGACGGAAGGGAATGCACTACTCATCACACCCTGACCACTCAGCTTCAACGGGATTTTCCGAGAGCGAATGTGGTGTCGGACAGAATCCATGTAAAATCCGGAATGGTATGCACGAGCGCTGGGGTTACTGCCGGTATCGATCTTTGTCTGGACATAATTGAAGACAAGGCTGGCGCCTATTGTTCGATTGCGGTTGCCAGAGAGTTGGTGGTTTGCCGACGCAGAATGGCCAATGATCCCCAAATATCCAGCCACCTGAGCTTCAGAAATCACATCAGTCCATTTGTTCATTCCGTCCAGGATTATATTGCTTGTCATTTCAATGAAAAACTGTCGCTCGCACGACTGTCTTCGCAGTTCCGGGTATCTCAACGCCATCTGCAGCGTTTGTTCAAAACATATACCGGCATGACAGTGCGGGATTACATAGCAGAGTTGCGGCTTGAAGAAGCCAGACATATTATTAACAGAGGCGAAACGATTGAAAGAGCCGCGCATCAAGCTGGTTTCAATGCCGCGTCATCGCTTCGTTCCGCCTGGAAAAGAAAATATTACAGCCTGCCCAGTCAGACTTTGACTAGATAATCAGTCTCGTCTATTTGGAGCATTCAATTCATAAGAATCCGCCGAGCCGAATTGTTCGAGCATAAACCCTATTGCGGATTCTACAGCTTGCTCGGTGGCTTCCTTGTTGTATCGAATGGGAACGTCCCCACCCTTTCCTTGATAAGCATATGGATCAAAGAACAGACTGTCCGGCCTGTTAAGATCAAAGGCATGGGTAGCGTCCTCCAATTCCAGAACCTGAACCTGTTTCCTGTCTTCGTCAGACAGACTGGATGCCAGGGCCGTGCAATCGTCTGGGGCATCATACACATCCTCCTTGCCTGAAATAATCAGCACCTGCCGGCCATCCTGAATTTGGTTGAAAGTGTATCCCGGCACTTTGTTATAAACCCAACAGACAGGGTAATTTGCCACCAAGCCATGCAGTACATTTGACTGCGGCGTGTCTTCTCCCGCCATTAACATGGCAACTACCCCGCCCCAGGAAAACCCAATCAATCCTAGTTGGTCCTGCTGAATGTCGATGCGGGATTGCAGGTATTGTATGGCCCCGTAAATGTCAGGCAGTGTTTCGCGTACATGAGCGGGGCGAGACAAGCCTCCGTCCAGTCCTCGAGCAGCCCACATATCTAATTCCAAAGTAGCAATACCTGCTTGATTCAAGTGCAAGGAATAGAGTTCCCCTCTCTCGTCCACGCCGCCTGAGCCATGTACAACAATGACAGCAGGCACCGGCCCTTCCATGCCGGTAGGAATTGCAAAACGGGCGCTAATTGTAAGGGGTATGGCCTCACTGTCATCGGGATCAAATGAAGGGAATGCAACGTAATTGTGCTTAATGCGTGGCGCGTCATCGACAGTTGCAAACGCTGTAAATTTACTATCATCAGAATCAGATGAATGGATTTTGACGTGATTGTGCTTAATGCGAGGAGTGTGAGCTATAGAATCAGCACTTATTATCGGTGAAAAGAAAAATGCCAAGGTGGTTAGAATAAATAAATACTTATGCTTCATTTGATCAACTCTTTATTCAATTATCAGTCGCCCTCAGCAGATGTTAAGCAGATTCCAATAAAAACGGTTTAGATTCAACATAAGCCAAAGGCCTGCATGCAATGGCCAATGCCTGTTTGATATCCGCTATAATGTCGTCAGGTTCCTCAAGACCTACACATAGCCGAACAAGATTATCGGTAATGCCATTGTTTATTTTTTCTTCTTTACTGTATTTGCCGTGAGTGGTAGATGCAGGATGCGTAATCATCGATTTTGCATCCCCTATATTGGTACACCGTGAAACAAGAGCCAGCGCATTAATAAATGCCCAAGCCTCCTCCTTTTTTCCTCGAAGAGTGAAACTTATGATTGGAGTATGACCCGATTGCTGGCTCCTGATCACATTTGCACTCGCATGGCGCTCATCCATTGTTGAATACACTTCTTCTACTTCGGGCTGTAATACCAACCATTCGTAAATTTTTCTTGTGTTGCACTCATGCAGCATCATTCTGGCTTTTAGTGTGTCCAGACCTTTGCTGAAAATCCAGGCGTTAAACGGGCTCAAGCAAGTGCCGGAGCTTCGCAGGTATTGTTTTAAGGGAGAAATCAATTTTTTACTACCGGCAATTGCACCTCCGACGCATCGTCCCTGACCATCGATGAATTTGCCTGTGGAATGCAGCACCAGATCAGCCCCATGCCTGAGGGGTTTCTGGAATGTGGGGCTCATTAATGTATTGTCCACAATCAAAAGTGCGCCAAATTGTCTGGCTATTCGGCCTAAAGCAGATAAATCGGCGACTTTCATCATCGGGTTTGTTGGCGATTCGACAACCATCAACTTGGTATTGTCTTGCATGGCATTTTTCCATGCGTTCATGTCATCAACACAGACGGAAGTTGCAGTAATGCCAAACTGTCCAAAGTATTGGCGAAATAAATGACTGGTCGTGCTGAAAATTCCACTTGCCAGAACAACATGGTCGCCCTGCTTTAAAAATGTAATGGCAATAGCTAAATAAGCAGACATGCCCGATGACATCGCAACACAGGACTCTGCCTCTTCCATAATAGCCAGTTTTTGTTCAAAACTTTCAACGGTCGGGTTGGTAAAGCGACTGTAGACATTGCCAATCTGCTCACCGCTGAATCGAGCGCTGGCTTCTTCAGCAGAACTGAAGTCATAACCCGATGTTATTGCAATGGCTTCCGAGTGACTATCGGACATCATTGGAAGAGGGGCATGAATACTTAGGGTTGTTGTTTCCATTTTGTGCATCCTTTTAACTTAAAAATATTAATTGCAATTCAAACTCGTAATTTAAAAATTGCTATTGTTAATACCATTTTATCTTCCTACTTCTATTCTGAGTTGCCTGTATGTTTTTTGGTGATGTTTTCCTCGACGGAAGTTGTAATTTTGGAACATTATTCGACGAATAACAGTTACTGTGCTGAGTATCTTTAGTAGAAATCCGGGGACGGTGAATTCTGGGTTCCGCTTATTGAGCCGATATACGCTGTAAATCGCTCTATGCCATGGATGGAGCAACTTCCTTCTTCTCAAATCTGTTCAATATCAGGCCTACAAATACAGATAACATACAGAATCCCATGACAGATAATGTGACGAGGTCATAACTTTGCGTGAATTCATAGGCCATGCCGCCAAGCCAGGCCGTGAGAAACACCATTAATTGGTGGACGGTAAACAGGAAACCGAACATTTTCCCTTTAATTTCCGCGCCGTAGCAGCGCAGGCACATCACGGAAGTAATGATTACTGTGCCCATATAAGTCAAACCAAAAACAGTTGCAAAAGCTAAATAATGCCATGTGTCGCTTGCAGAATGCAGAATCAGCATTGAAAAGGTACGCAGCGTGTAAAGTATAGCCAAAAGCATAGCGGGTGCCGAAAAACGCAATAGCCATCCTACAACAAACGCGCCAATTAACTCAGCGGCACCTAGAATGCTCAAAGTTGAAGCGACCAGGACCGCACCTGTGGGCTCACCGGATAATCTTTCTTGCATCATAGGCACCAAGTGGACATCTATATAAGCCATTGACGCGCCGCAACCGGCAAAAGATAAAGCCAGCAGTATGAAAATAGGACGCCGAAGCTGGCTTAATACATTATTATCAGGAATTCTGGCTCCAGGTTGAGGAGGCGCATTATTAGGGAATAGTCTGGATAACCACATGACGCCGGGGACAACTACCAACAAAAACGCAATAGCAATACATAAGCTGATCTGCTGCCACGGCACAAAGGTATTTAACCAAACCCACAATGGAGACAACACCATGAACCCTATTGACGTTCCGTTAGTGATGGCTGCATACGCCATGCCTTTTTGATCATCCTGGAATATTTTGTCAATCAATAAGCCAAGAGGGACAAATGTCATAGCGGCTAATGCATAAGCCGCTAATACGCCAAATAAAAACATGAAGCCCCAGAAGTTCACTGTAATACTTAACGCTAAATACGCCAATACTGTTGAAAACGCGCCGGTCAGGATTGTTTTCGCGGGGCCATATCGATCACAGACCCAGCCTACAAATGGCGAAACCACCCCCAGTACAAGCCCGAAAACAGCGCCTGTCAATGCAAAGGTATCCCTCCCTTGACCGAATAGTTTTACCAGGTCAAGGAAGTAAACTTGATAACTGCCCTTAATAGAAGAGGCCAGAAAAGTGACAAAAAAGCCAATGACTACGGCCACTATCCGATGTTTTCGAGATATGTTCATTTTATGCTTCCGCTAATTGAGCTTGACCCAGGCCAAGGCGATCATAAACTCCCTGATACATGCCATAAAATAATTTACATGTCGTATTAATAGCTTCTAAGGACTCCTGCTGCATCTTTTCCGTTGTACACAAGTCAGCAAGCAAGTCCATTCCCTGACGAACGTGACCGACATCCTCTTTCTGATGCACGGAGAAAAACAATAAATCTTCTTCTTTCAAATTGTATACTTTGCCAAAAAGAGTATGGCGCGCTTCCCCGGCAACGGTCTCCAGGTTTTGCCCTTCACTGGCTACCAGTACCGCTGCCGCGCCAATATGGTAACGTTCTTTATCCAGGCAGGCGCTCATTCGATAACTGATGAGTTCCTGAGTCGGTTTCAATGCAGTCGCACGGTCGCGCTCTTCATCCGAAATGCCGATAGCACGTATGAAATCCTCCATCAAAACAACATGATTCTTTGTCTTGGAAAGATTGCCCGTTTCTTCTTCGTACATATTGTGAAGTAAATGCTTCTTGTGCTTTTCCAAGGGACAGTGGAAGAACAGGTTTTCGATGTAAGTCAAAAAGTGTTTGGTTAACTGATAACCTTGCAATGTAGTGAATTTAAGCAACTCTTTATCAGGTTTATTTTCATCCAGAAGATATTTGAATAAAGGGTGTCCAACGGTTAAATGTCTGTTCAATTCGGCTGTCATAGCTGCCTTGAACTCTTTCTTGTCCATCATGGTAAAAAATCCTCACTAAATATATAACTTAAATCGCTGCAAAAGATCGTACGCCGATTGCTTCATAAAATGCCCCTCGTAGCTGATGCCTTGATAACGGCTATAATCCGGCAGTACGCCATAGGTTTCAAAACCGCACATCACCCATGTCTTATGGGCGCGGGTATTTGCTCTAACGTCAAGAGTAATCAGCTCAACCCCATTTTCTATGCAAACTTGCGCAATGTAAGCAAGGCTCCTCTTCAGAATCTTGCCCCTGTGTTCAGGGTGAATGAATCCTTTTTGCAAATCACAAATGTGCTGAGTCGTTTGTTGATGGCTTCTTTTAAGCATGCAGCAAAAAACAAGCTGGTCTGATGTTCTTCCCAGAACCAATTGCAGTGTGCCCAAGGCGATTTCATGTTCCAGGCTGTCCGCATATCTACTGACATTGCTCCCGGTAAAGCGATCATCAAAGCCCAGTACTGCTTCATCTTGTGCGCTCATGGCCAGCAGTATCATCAAATTGGCACGATGCGCTCGATAAGTATCGCAACAATCAATCAGAAAAAATTCGACATTTCGTTCCATCCGCTCATTCTCCTTAATACTTTAAGGAAATGATAAGAGAGAGATAAAGCAACAAAAAGCCCAAAAAATGACATTTTTTGGCTTTAAAAACGACATTGGGCGGATGGGCTGTATAGAGTTGTCTGGCAGACAAATATGAATAATATTCGTTTTTATACGGTTTGCAGCGGACGGGGGCAATAGCTCAGCCGGTTTTGCACAAGCCGAATTTCAGGAAATGTGCTTGTGAATTCACATTGGCAGCGGTTGCATATTCTGGCAACGCCGGCTCAAGCTGTTGCCAAGCTCATAGACCAGCACCAGCCAACTTAGCATCTCATAACCATCCATCAAGCGGTTATCCGGCGTTGCATGGGGCATACAGTACCGCTTGGTTACCGCGTTCATCGTTCGCCTTGCTGATGAGGCATATGGATGAGGAAACACGCTGAACTGCACGGACGATATAAATATCTTTTCGACTGACCTGGGCTATCACCCCATTTTCAAACCGACATAAAAACCGGCAGCGCCACTGACGCCCTTGCTGGTAATGTTAGATAAGCGATTGATCAGGAAATTGCCGGACTGCTGTGCGACTTCGGTTGCCGCGCTTGCCGCGCCCTGTAATTGGGCATCACTGACGCTGACGATGCCGTAATATTCGGACACGAACAGCAGCACCACCGCCCCACCGCCCATGAACAACGCTACCTTCAGCATTTTTTTGGCGAAATAGCCGACCGCCAGGCCGATGATAAAAGGCGCGCCTACATTGGGGATCATAAAAGCCGAGGAAAAAATATCGGTGGAGGAGGCGCTGTTGATTGCTTGGTCACTGCTCATAATTTGTGTTTCTCTACTGTTATTGCTGATTCCAGCCAGACTGGAAAAAAGCCGACATTTTAATCATTTTCTAGCTGGACGCCAGTTCATTAAAAGCGGCCTGTTAAATATTCCCAGTCATAAGCAGCCTCACTTATTGATTTTGACCCGCTGGCAGGAAAAAATAGCACTTCACTGATTCAAAAGAATTTGCTATGCACTATCCCATCAAAGCGCCCGGAGCCAAACCTGCCGGCATCATCGAAGTATTCTCGCCTTATGACGGCAAACGCGTAGGCTCCGTTGAAACCCTTGATGAGAAAGGGGCCAATCAGGCCTTAAAAAACATGCATGAGCTGTTCCGCGACCGCAACAACTGGCTGCCGGCCCATGAACGCATCGCCATCCTGGAGCGTACGATCGCGCTCATGCAGGAACGCACCGAGCAATTCGTGGCCACGGCCGTAGCTGAAGGCGGCAAGCCTTATAAGGATACTCAAGTCGAGCTGGCGAGAGCGCTCGACAGCCTCAGGATCTGTATTGATTGCATCCGCACAGAGCGCGGCACGGAAATTCCGATGCAATTGAATCCGGCCTCCATGCACCGACTGGCTTTTACGCACAGGGAGCCTATCGGCCCTGTAGTGGCGATCAGCGCATTCAATCATCCGATCAATTTGGCCGTCCATCAGGTTGGGCCTGCTATCGCCGCAGGCTGCCCTGTCGTTATCAAGCCGGCGCGTGATACGCCTCTATCGGCTTTTGCACTGGTGGATACCTTGCGCGAAGCCGGTCTGCCCGATCTCTGGTGCCAGCCCGTTGTAGAAAATGACATAAAAGTCGCCGAACAATTGGCGACCGATCCGCGTGCCGCCTTTTTAAGTTTTATCGGCAGCGCCCGCGTCGGCTGGATGCTGCGCTCGAAACTGCCGCCCGGCACGCGCTGCGCGCTGGAACATGGCGGCGTGGCCCCGGTCATTGTAGCCGAAGACGCCGATCTTGAACGCGTGCTGCCATTGCTGGCCAAAGGCGGCTTTTATCATGCCGGACAAGTTTGCGTGTCGGTACAGCGCATTTATGCGCATGAATCGATAGCTCGAAAAGTAGCCAACGGACTGGCGGCCTCGGCTGACAAGATGATAGTCGGTGACCCGGCCAATCCGGATACGGATTGCGGCCCGCTGATCCGGCACAGCGAGGTTGACCGCATTGAAACCTGGGTGAATGAAGCCATTGCCGAGAACGCCGAACTGATCACGGGAGGCAAGCGGCTTTCGGACTCGCTCTATCGGCCGACGGTGTTGTTGAATGCATCGCCTGACAGCAAGGTCAGCCGGCATGAAGTCTTCGGGCCGGTCGTGTGCGTTTATGAATACAGCAGCCTGGATGACGCCATTGAACAGGCCAATGCCCTGCCTTATGCCTTCCAGGCTTCAGTGATCACCCAAAACATCGACACCGCCCTGTATGCTTACAAGCATCTGGCGGCATCGACCGTTCTGATTAACGATCACACGGCTTTCCGTGTGGACTGGATGCCGTTTGCGGGCTTGCGTGAATCCGGCCTTGGAACCGGCGGCATTCCTTATACGTTCCGCGATATGCAGATCGAGAAAATGGCTGTCTTCCATTCGCCGGCCTTGTAAGCGGCTATACCTGGATATCCGCCAGATTTCCTTTCGTCTCCAGCCATATCTTCCTATCCTGCGCGCGTTTTTTCGCCAGCAATAAATCCAGCTGGGCATTGGTGTCGTCTTCTTCCTGTACCGTCAGCTGCACGAGCCGGCGCGTGTCGGGGTTCATGGTCGTTTCGCGCAATTGGCTCGGATTCATTTCGCCCAGTCCTTTAAAGCGCTGGACATTGATCGTCCCTTTGAGCTTTTCGGCCTTGATGCGGTCCAGTACGCCCTGCCGCTCGGACTCGTCCAGGGCATAAAACACCTTCTTGCCGATATCGATGCGGTACAAAGGCGGCATGGCCACAAAAACGTGCCCTGCCTTTACCAGTGCCGGAAAATGCTGGTAAAACAAGGCGCAGATCAGGGTGGCGATGTGGTTGCCGTCGGAATCGGCGTCGGCCAGAATGCACACCTTGCCGTAGCGCAGGTTTTGCAAGTCATTGGAGCCGGGTTCGATGCCCAAAGCCACAGCGATATCATGAACTTCCTGCGAAGCCATGACCTGATTCGAATCCACTTCCCAAGTATTGAGGATCTTGCCGCGCAACGGCATGATCGCCTGAAAGTCGCGCTCGCGCGCCTGCTTGGCCGAACCGCCGGCCGAATCGCCCTCGACCAGAAACAATTCGGTTCTGGCAATGTCCTGCGCCGAACAGTCGGCCAGCTTGCCCGGCAAGGCGGGGCCGGCCGTGATTTTCTTGCGGACTATTTTTTTATTCGAGCGCAGCCTTTTCTGGGCGCTGGAAATAATGATTTCGGCTATTTTCTCGCCTTCGGCCGGATGCTGGTTCAGCCACAGGCTGAAGCTGTCTTTGGCCACGCCGGACACGAACGCCACGCATTCGCGGGAGCTGAGCCGTTCCTTGGTCTGGCCTGAAAACTGCGGATCTTCCAGCTTGACCGAAAGCACGAAATGGCAGTTTTCCCAGACATCCTCGGGCGCCACCTTGACGCCGCGCGGCAGGATGTTTCTGAAGTCGCAGAACTCGCGCATCGCTTCGGTCAAGCCGGCGCGCAACCCATTGACATGCGTGCCGCCCTGCGCCGTCGGCACCAGATTGACGTAGCTTTCGGCCAGCATTTCGCCAGGATTTTCGATAGCCCAGACGACGCCCCATTCGACGGCTTCATGGCTCGCGGACATATTGCCCATGAACGGCTGCTGCGGGTAAAACTCGATATCGCCGACGCGGTCCAGCAGATATTCCTGCAAGCCGTTCTGGTAACACCAGACAATCTCTTCTTCCGGCTGTTCGACCTTCAGCGTTATTTTCAGGCCCGGGCACAGCACCGCTTTCGCGCGCAGCACCTGTTTCAGCCGGGTGACGGAAACCTTGCTGGAGTCGAAATACTTTTCATTGGGCCAGAACTTCACCGAAGTGCCCGTATTGTTACGGCCAACCGTGCCGGTTTCGGTCAGTTCGGTCTGCTTGTCGCCATTGGCAAATTCCATGCGATAGATTTTGCCGTTGCGCTTGACCTCTATTTCCAGTTTCTGTGACAGGGCGTTGACGACCGAGACGCCGACGCCGTGCAAGCCGCCGGAAAACTGATAGTTTTTATTGGAGAATTTGCCGCCCGCGTGCAACTGGGTCAGGATCACCTCGACGCCGGGTATGCCCTGCTCGGGATGGATATCGACCGGCATGCCGCGGCCGTTGTCGGTGACCGACACGGCGCCGTCCTTATACAATACGACATCGATGCTGTTTGCATGCCCTGCTATCGCTTCGTCAACACTGTTGTCGACGACTTCCTGCACCAAATGGTTGGGCCGGGTGGTATCGGTATACATGCCGGGGCGTTTGCGCACCGGTTCCAGTCCGCTTAAGACCTCTATGGCCGCCGCGTTATATTCATTACTCATACTTCGTAATCACTCACATCCGAGTTTAATGCCAATGTTAACCATACATCGTACCATTAACACGAATATTTCACCACGAAGCACACAGAGAACACGAAGACTCTGAAATTCAAACGGTTGCAGATATTTTCTGAAAAATTCATGAACTTATAAAAAATATCAAGACCATGATTTTTTCATGGATTCTATGATTTCAAGAAATATCCGGGGCAGCCTTGAACCGATAAAGGCAAACTCACCCCAAACAAAGCCCCTGCTCGTTTTCTGCCAACACTATCTTTCCAACGTAGGTTTTTAACAAGGACGAGGCGCATTCTTCCTGGTCACTTGCCTGCCAATTTCATATATAATGCCCGGCTTAATTTGTACACCGTATCGTTAAAATATTTTTATCCCTATGCCGAAAAAGAAAAGCTCGACTTTATTCGAAGACTCGCTTGCGGAACTTGAGCAACTGGTTACGCAGTTGGAACAAGGCGAGATTTCGCTGGAAGAATCGCTAAAGTCATTTGAACGCGGGGTCAATCTTACCCGTACCTGTCAAAAAGCCTTGCAGGAGGCGGAGCAGAAAGTTCAGATCTTACTGGAAAAAAACGGCACTCAAACCCTGGAGCCCTTTACTGATGAGTAATGCATTAAAAGAATACCTTAGCTTTTGCCAAAACCGTGTAGAGAGGGCTCTGGAAGCGCGTCTTCCCAGCGAAAACATACTGCCGAAAAAGCTGCATGAAGCCATGCGCTATTGCGTGCTGGACGGCGGCAAGCGCATGCGCCCGATGCTGGCGTATTGTGCCGGCAAGACGCTGGGTATTGCTCCGGAAGTGCTCGACGGGCCGGCCTGCGCGGTCGAATTCATCCACGTTTACTCGTTAATCCATGACGACCTGCCGGCCATGGACGATGATGAACTCAGACGCGGCAAGCCTACCTGCCACGTCGCCTTTGACGAAGCGACCGCTATTTTGGCCGGCGACGCCCTGCAGGCTTTGGCATTTGAAATACTCGCGCACGACCCTACCATGACTGTCGATGCCGAAAGCCGCCTCAAAATGATCACGATGCTGGCAAAAGCCAGCGGTTCCCAAGGCATGGTCGGCGGCCAGGCTATAGACCTTGAATCCGTGGGTACCAAGCTGAACCTGCCGGAGCTGGAAAACATGCATATCCACAAAACCGGCGCTTTGATCCGTGCCAGCGTCAATATGGCGACACTGGCTAAACCCGATATCGATCACGCCGCAGCAGCCAAGCTTGACCATTACGCCAAATGCATCGGCTTGTCTTTCCAGGTCAAGGACGACATCCTTGATGAAGAAAGCGATACGGCTACCTTAGGCAAAACCCAGGGCAAGGACAGGGACAACGACAAACCCACTTATCCTGCCTTGCTGGGCTTGTCCGGCGCCAAACAGAAAGCGCAGGAACTGCATGAACAGGCCATTGACAGCCTGAGCATTTTCGGCAAAGAAGCCGATCTGCTGCGTGACCTGTCGCTTTATATTATCCAGCGGGATCACTAATTACCGATTTGATTACTCAGGAATTAATCTGCATAATCCCGCAATTGCCTGAAAGAAATGCCGATTAAAGGAAGTTGATTTATACATGTACAAACCCGGTAATTATCCTATCCTGGATACCATCAATTATCCCTCTGATGTCCGAAGGCTCAGCAAAGACCAACTGCCGGCCCTGGCCCGGGAGCTGCGCGAGTACCTGACCCACACGGTCAGCATCTCCGGCGGCCACTTCGCGGCCGGGCTCGGCACGGTCGAGCTGACCATCGCCCT
>NZ_JAZHOC010000048.1:0-131060 GCF_036553575.1 Methylobacter sp. Wu1
GTCGAGGGCATCATCAGAACCCTGGACCATCCCGCCCAGCCCAACCCGGAATGGACCGGCAAACGGCCTGATCCGGGCACCAGCAAAGCGCCGTGGCGGGTCTACAATATCGGCAACCAGAACCCGGTCGAGTTATCGGCTTACATAGAAACTCTGGAAAAAGCCCTGGGCAAAACAGCAGAAAAACAGCTGTTGCCATTGCAGCCCGGGGATGTGCCGGATACCTATGCCGATGTGGAAGCCTTGGTGGAAGATGTGGGGTATAAACCGAATACGCCCATCGAGAAAGGTATTGGAAAATTTGTGGACTGGTACCTGATGTACAACAACATAACTGCCAATTAATCATTATTTTTTGGAAGTTCTTGCAAGCTGAGGCAAAGGCGTTGGCAATGAGCTTACTGAAAAATGCTTGTTTCAAGTAATGTGATTACAACACGAAAAAGATCAAGAGGAATCGATATCCTTAGTCAGTGCGTTAGAACTGCTGAGATGTGTCATTACCTCTGATCTTTGTTCAAGAGAAAGTATAAAAATGCCCCTGAAAAAGCAACAGGTCAGTCAATAGCAGATCTGCATTTCCACTAACTGGCGCATGACAATATAAATTCAAAGGTTGTGTCATCCGTTTGGCGGCGAGAGTTTAAAAACAATTTTTCGACCAAATATTATTAAAATCAATTAAGGACGATGAAAGATTATCAAATCTCATGGAATATCAATGAAAATAGTTATTTTTGATTTATGCCCGATAAGCATGCATAAAGCGCGTAAATAATATATAAAACCTGCAATTTTTAATTTCAAATTGGCAATGTAATGTTTAGTAAAAGTTTACAATATAATTTATTGTCACTTATAAATATAGCTATTTCATTTGTTTTTATTATTTTTTTAGGACGCAAATTCGGCGCGGGTTCTGATACCGATGTTTACTTTGTATCTATCGCAATAGTGGGGTATCTTGGTATTTTGGCTCAATGTGTATGGGGGGCTATGAGCCCTTATTATTCAAAATTAAAGGTAGAAAATTTACATCTGGCTTCCAAATTATATTCGGTATTGCTCAATAATGTGATTATCATATCTTTTATAGAGGTCCTGCTGTATTTTTTGATTACTAATAAATTTCGTGTAATTTCGCCAGAAAAAAAAGAGTTTTTGGATATATTTATTTACTATTTGGTTCTTCAAAGTGTTATTTTGTTTAATAAGTCTTTATTGAATCTTGAGAAGCACTTTGCTGTTTTTTACTTGGTTGATATTTTTATAACAAGTACAAATCTAATAGTTTTATTGTTTTTTTCAAAAGGCAATATAATAATTATTGCGTATTCTACTATTAGCGCTGCTGTATTGGCCATTATATGGCAACTTTATTTGGTTTTTTTTAAACTGAAATACAAATATAGGCTGTCTTTTTATCAAAAGGATATGCCCAATATCTATAGAAACTCTATAAAAATGAACATTGGTTTGCTTCTATATGGATTTAAGGACATTATTCTAGTTTCTGTTTTTACGAGTTTTGGAAGTGGTGTTTATTCATTATTCAATTACGCTAATAAATTCTCAGTAGCTTTATGCCAAATAACTAATGCCCCTATAGTAAATATATACGTAGCTAAGCTAAATGAAGTTGTGGCACATAAAAGATTTAATGAAATTAAGGAGCTAAGAAGGAGTGTTCTAGCACAGACAGTTCTTGTGCTTGTGATAGGGTTCACGGTATTGTATTTTATTTTGCCTTATATTTTAGATGCGTTTTTTAAAGGTAAATTTTCTTTTGAAGAGATTGGAGAAATTCAGCGCATTTTTAGTTATATGGCTGTGTTCTATTTTATATGGGCAATAAACATTCCTTATTCTAGGGCTATATCCATATTTAAATTATTTAATTATAACCTGCTTGTTAATTTTATATTTTTCGCTCTGATTTGTTCAGCATATCTGGCCTTTAATATCTATTCATTAAGCTATGTCGATATTTTGTTACTATTCTCATTTGCACAATTTACCAATCTGATTTTGTATTTCATAAAAAATAAGCAGTTTTTAAAAAAGAAAGAAGAGTTAAGCGTATGCTGAAGCGAGCATTACTTAGATAGGCTATGTATTGCTATTGATAAGTTAAAATATGAAAGATGCAAAAATGAATAAAATAATAAAATATTTGGCCTACAAGTTTCTTAGTCCAGTAAAGTATGCAAGATTTATTGGGGTTAAATTAGGAGCTAATCCTATTATTAACACAAAATACTTTGGATCTGAACCTTACCTGATAGAAATCGGCGATAATATTAGAACTTCTATAAACGTTTACTTTCTTAATCATGATGGTGCTGTGCACGTTCTAAGAAACTTGCATAAAGAATTTGAACAGGCTGATTTGTTTAGAAAGATTATTATCGGGAATAATGTTTATATTGGTATCAATGTGACTATCTTATCGGGAACAAAGGTAGGCGATAACGTTATTATCGGTGCTGGCAGCCTTGTTAGAGGCGAATTAAAATCCAATAGTGTTTATGCTGGAGTACCGGTTAAATATATTTGCTCAATTGATGAATTTAAGGAAAAAAATAGTCATCTTTTCATAAATACGCTTTCAACGGAGCAAGTTAAAAAAGAAAAAATTATAAGAGAAATGTTTAGCTTATAAGAGAGAGTTTTCTAAACTCAGCCCATAAGCTCCCAAATGATACGTCTAAAATGCCGGTGCTCTAGTTAGCATAAATCGTTATGAGGGAGTTCAAAACGTTGTTCTTGATACAGCAGCAGGCGGCGGAATGTCTATTTATTGTCACTGACTATATATAGAAAAACTTTAAACGCCCCCGCGTTATTTGTGCCATCCGATATTGCTGATGCGTTTCAGGTGCTATTAGTTCAGCTCTTTAGGCGCTCTGGCCGTCCCAATGAACTGCTAATGCGAAAATTCAACAATTGAAGCAATTATTGAGGCCTATTCATTAATTTATCTAATTGCTTTAAATAAGGAGAGCTATGTAATGTGTGGTATTGTAGGTATTGTCTCTAATTTTCCGATTGAGCGGCGAGCATGGCTGCTTAAAGGACGCGATGCCATGATTCACCGTGGACCGGATGATGCTGGCGAATGGTGGTCTGCTGATAGACGAGTAGGTTTGGCACATCGGAGGCTTTCTATTGTCGATCTTTCTCCTGCCGGACATCAACCAATGCACGATGCGACAGAGAATTTGACCATCGTATTTAATGGTGAAATCTACAATTATCTCGACTTAAAGCAAGAGCTCAAGGGAAGAGGCTACGTTTTCAATTCTCACACCGACACAGAAGTGATTCTCTCGGCCTACCTTGAGTGGGGCACAGAGTGTCTCTCACGGCTCAATGGCATGTTTGCTTTCGCTCTATACGATGCCAGGATACAGAAAATTTTCCTAGCTCGTGATAGGGCGGGAGAAAAGCCTCTGTTTTATGCCCAGGCCAATGGTGAATTACGTTTCGCTTCTGAGTTAAAAGGGTTGATGGTTGATTCCGCGTTCAGCCATTCTATTAACTACGAAGCTCTAGATTGTTATTTATCCATGGGTTATATCCCCGGTGATCACTGCATGGTGCAGGGTGTAAACAAACTGCCGCCAGCGCATGCAATGCTGTTTGACTGTGCAATGGGTACAATCAAAGTATGGCGTTATTGGCATTTGCCGGAGCCGGATGTCGATCCCGCTTCCCGAATCGATGAAAATGCACTACTGGATGAACTGGAAACACTTTTGCAGGACGCTGTGCGCCGCCAATTGGTAGCGGATGTGCCTGTCGGCGTGCTTTTGAGCGGAGGAGTTGACTCCAGTTTAATAACTGCAATGGCCGTGCGTGAGTCCAGTCGAGTTAAGACTTTTAATGTAGGTTTCCCCAGCTTTGATAAATACGATGAAACTCCACATGCGCGTCTAATAGCCAAAAGTTTTGGAACTGAACATATAGAACTCAAAGCGGATGATATCAGTCCCGATCTGTTACCTATTTTAGCTCGCCAATATGATGAGCCAATGGTTGACTCTTCCATGATCCCGACTTACTTGGTTAGCCAATTGGTTAGACAGCACTGCACTGTGGCTTTAGGTGGCGATGGAGGGGATGAATTATTCGGAGGCTATGCATACTACAACCGGCTTCTGTGGACGCAGCAAAAATTTGGATGGATTCCCAGAACACTACGCAAACCACTAGCAATCGGGGGCAGCATGCTGCCTACGGGGTTCAAAGGGCGACACACGTTACAGTCTCTCGGTAGCGATCTTTCCAAGGATCTGCCTTCAGTTGCTACCTATTTTGATCCTTTAACCCGTCATCAGTTGTTAAGTTCCATTGATTATTGGTCTCCAGTGGCAGAAAAAATTCGCAGTGGACGAGTCCCTCAAGCAACTGATCTGTTGCAACGCGTTACTCGTATGGATTTCAATAATTATTTAGCAGAAGATATTTTGGTAAAAGTGGATCGTGCCAGCATGTTAACTTCACTGGAGATCCGTGCGCCTTTGCTTGATTATCGCATCATTGAGTTAGCCTTTGGTCGAGTGCCATCATCTCTTAAAACCACAATAGATCAGCGCAAGATTCTATTAAAACGACTTGCCGCGCGCATTTTGCCTCCAGAATTCGATCTGCAACGCAAACATGGTTTTTCCATTCCATTGCCTAACTGGCTGAGGTCGGGCCCATGGCGAGATATGTTTTATGAAGTTTTGTTGGATAAGCAATGCTTATTTAATAGAAACACTATAAGTCAATTGCTCCAAGGGCAGGATTCCGGTAAACACAATAGTGAACGGTTATTTAGTCTGGTGCTGTTTGAGCTGTGGCGGCGTGAGTATCAAATTTCATAATAATCGTATATCCGTTTAGCCGAGCAACAAGTATAAGCAATAGGTGAAGTTGGGCATCTACAATATGCCGCTTTCCACGAAAATAATTTACAAGCTTTGGCTTATTAAATCCTAATTAAATTAGCCTAAGTGCTGAATCCGGAAAAGTGCTTTGTTAGCAGAGTATTCGGGTCTGAGTAATTAACACTGGTATTATCTGGACTGAAGCTGGCACGGGTCAATTCGAACCTTTGTTGGGAATTTATAGCTTGATAAAAATAAATGCAATATACATTAGGTTAACTTTTCTTCTTTTATTATTGGCGCTTTTTTTTGTAAAGCCTGAGTTTGAAAGTGTAACTGATCCCGAACTTTTAGTTATTTATATTTTTTTCTTTTTTATTACCACTTTTACTCATTTATTAAGCGAAAAAGATAACAAAAACTGGTTCCGCTTGGATGTGATGTTCCTTCTAGGCTATAGCATAGTTCATTTTCAATGGCCAATCATGTTCTCTATCAGTGGAATCTATCCGGAGAAATTTGCAAAAGTCTCGATGAGTTCCTTTTATGTCAATTATGGGACTTGGCTTGCAGCAGTGGGCGCCACCTCCTGGTGTCTAGGGCATTCTCTTTTGGCAATAAAAACTATATCTAGAGAGATTGGGTATTCTTTTGATTATAAGAAATTGTTATGGCTTACTGTTGTATTAAATGTATTGTTTCTATCTACAGCGGGATCTGACTATTTATCGGGCGGAGTATACAAAGGCTCAGGAGGATCAGCAGCTGGGGAGGGTATTTCAGCGTATTTTCAATTGCTTCTTGCAATAGCAATATTGGTTATAACTGCTATTGTTATCTTAGATAACAAAAGTAAATTTAAATTTAACAGCATAATCTGGCTATTAAGCTTAGATAAAAAATATTTATTTTTGATAATAAGCTACATTTTATTGTTTTTTTCTATTGGTGATAGAGGTGCATCGATACAAGTTATTTTTGCATTTCTCGTTTTATTTGGTTGTTTAATTAGACCTATAAAATTTATAGAACTAATTGCAATGACTGTTATTGGATCATTATTGTTAACAATAATTGGATTAGGAAGAAGTGCCAAGGATGGAGGTAATATATTATCTTCAGGTTTAGATAATTTCCAAATGACATCGGGTTATGATATTACTCTGGAATTGGCAGATAGTGTCAGAACACTATATAACGCTTTATCGGCTGTACCCCAATATCATGATTATTTTTACGGAAAACTTTGGCTTGATAAAGTATTGAGTATTGTTCCTTTTGCTCAAAATATTTATTTACAACTTTCAGAAGATGTTGCATATGAAATGGGCTCGTCGGCATACATTACTTATCTAAAGTTTGGTCTTTATCCTCCTTCAGGTGAAGGAACGTCTCTGGTAGCGGATATATTTCTTAATTTTGGTTTGATCGGCGTTTTATTTTGTTTGTTTCTTTTAGGGGTGTTTTTTAAAAAGCTAGAAAATGAGCTTAAGTTGCAACAAAGTTATTATTGGATGGTAATAGCCGCTTTATTGGCGAGTATGGCATTTTATCTGGGGCGGGGCAGTTTATTTGATCCTCTTAGAATGATTGTTTGGGGTCTGGGATTATCAGCTTTTTTTGTTGAAAGGAGAAAAAAGAGTGTGTAGGGTTGTTCTAGTTATTCCTACTATGCGCCAAGGAGGAGCTGAGCGTGTTATGTCAGAGCTGGCGAATGCTTGGAGCAATCAGAAACATGAAATACATCTTGTGTTATTAGCTAAGTCTGAACATTTTTATTATATTGATGATAATGTAATTATTCATAATCTTGGATTTACTCATTCCGGAGTTTTTAACAAGGCTTTTAATGAGTTAAAAGTTTTTTTTAAATTAAGAAAAATATTAAAACAAAAAAAGCCTGATTTTGTACTTAGTTTTATGAGTAAGTACAATATATTGACCATTCTCGCTGCTTCAAATCTAAATTTGAGAGTATTTGTCTCAGACCGAAGCAATCCTAAAAAACAGTTACCATTTCATATCTCATTTCTAAGAAAAATCACATACAGATTTGCTCACGGAATTATTGCTCAAACCAGCTTGGCTAAAGCAGTTCTTGAGGAAAATACAGGCAATAGAAATATAGTGGTTATTCCAAATCCATTAAAGGCTATTTCTGTTTGCGAAAATATTGAGAAAGATAAAATTATATTGAATGTAGGCCGTTTAGTTGAGGAAAAAGGCCAAAAATATCTTTTAGAGGCATTTACAAAAATAGAAGATACAGAATGGAAAATAGCTATATTAGGTGATGGGCCATTATATGATCTGTTAAAAGAGCAGGCAGAAAAGTTAGGTTTAAGTGACAGGGTAATAATGCCTGGTACCGTTAATGAAATAGACCGCTGGCTAACGAAAGCATCTGTATTTGCTTTTCCATCCGTTTCTGAAGGTTTTCCCAATGCTCTTGTAGAGGCAATGGCGGCCGGGCTTCCCTGTGTCAGTTTTGATTGTGATGCTGGGCCAAGAGATATCATCATTGATGGTAAAAATGGCTACTTGGTGCCTGTGCGGGATGTTGAGGTTCTTGCGAATCGATTAGAAACCTTAATCAATAACGCTGCAATCAGAATGCGGCTATCCAAAGAAGCGGCCAAGATAGTTAATGACTTTGGTGTAAAAAAGATATCTGATGACTATCTGACGTTCTGCATGGGGCAATAAAATGAAAACTATTGTAATTAATGCATTAAGCGCTCTTCGGGGCGGCGGTCAGACTTATCTGATTAATTTGCTGAATTCTTTGCCAAAAGGAGATTTTAAGGTTTTGCTTTTGGTAAACAGTAAAAACAAGCACTTGTTTTCACAATACGGCTCGGATCGTGCAGAAATCTTTGAAGCGGTATGGGCATCAAAAAGCATTCTGCACCGGACTTTGTGGGAAAAGATCGCCCTGCCTCGCAAGTTGAAAGAATGGCAAGCGGCAATCTATTATGCGCCAGGCGGCGTCATGATTACTACTCCTCCAAAAGGATGCCTCAGCGCTACTGCCTTAAGGAACATGCTGCCGTTTGATGATAGGGAGCGGAAGCGTTTTCCGCTTATTTCAATTATTCGATTCAAGCTGTGGCTGCTGCGATTTGTGTTTTTGAAGTCCTATCAAAAGTCAGATAAGGTCGTGTTTATATCCGAATATTCAATGGCGGTTGTTAAGCAATACATGCCGAATATAGAGAGTAAAGGTGCCGTTATTCCTCATGGGCTTAACAGCCGGTTTTTGAATGCAGAAGATTTTTATGATCTGCCGGACACTCTTAAGGTAAATCAGTTTTATCTGTATGTCTCGATACTAGATGTTTATAAGGCGCAAAAAGAGATTGTGAAAGCCTGGAGAAAGTTGCTGGATAGTAATTTTGCATATCCACTGGTCTTGGTTGGGCCGAAATACAATCAGTATGGTGAGGAAGTCATGGCATTGATTGATCAGTTGGGGCTTCAGGATAAGGTGATTTATTTGGGAAAAGTCGATTATGAAAAATTACCAAGTCTTTATAAGTCTGCTAGAGCCTTATTGTTTGCTTCATCCTGCGAATGCTGTCCGAATATCCTGCTTGAAAAACTCGCTGCAGGGAAACCGGTACTTTGTTCAAATATAGATCCAATGCCTGAGTTTGGTGGGGATGCGGCAGTCTATTTTGATCCTTATGCGCCAGATGATCTATATGAAAAAGTCATGAATATGGAAATGCATTCTTCGGTGATGAATGAGATGGGGGATAAGGCCTATAAGCAGGCGCTAAAATTTGACTGGCACAGCACTGTTAAAAGAACTATAGACTTTCTTATTAGCAATAATTAAATTAAATAAGAAAGTATTAATGGTAAATCATCACATATTCTAGTTAAACCAGTTCACCAAAATAAGTAGTTCAATTTAAAATACATGTCAATATATTGATGGTACTGAAAATTCATAAACAGTATAGTCATATCATAAAATAAAGGTGATTTTCATCACAAAGTTTATAAATTATCAAATTTATAACGTAAAAATATAATAAACTCTCTATCAACAAATTAAATCGTATATGTATTGACGATAAGTTTGCATGTATTTTAATCGTGTTTTTTTGTAAGAGATATATTAATACAAAGACATGGTTATAGTTGAGATTGTTGATATAAGATTGGTCAGTGAACTTGGAAAGTCGTTATATTAATGATGCTGTTTTTATTAATGTTGATAATAAAGTGATTGTTGTCACAAACTTTATAAATTATAGTTTTTATAGGTGTAAATATATATTAAAATAACTTTTAATATATATTAATTTTTAAAAGAATTAATATATATTAAAGTTCCCGTTTTCTAGATATAAAGGACCGAATATAAAATGGGGGTTAAACCAATAGAATTGCTCGAAACTGATCGAGAACTGCTTCAGCATCTTATTAAAAAAGGCAGCGATTGGCGGGAGAGAGAGCGAGCGGAGACGATCCTGATGTTGGCAGAAGGATACACAGTCAAGGAAACTGCCGAAAAGCAGGGGCTGACCAGGGAAGCGATTCGCGAACGACGAAGGAAATGGTTGAAGGCTGGCTTTGCGAGTTTGCCGGATAAACCTCGCAGCGGTGCACCAAACAAACTTAGGGATGAGCATCGTGATCAGCTCCGAAGCTGGATTGAAGCAGAACCGTTAACAGCTCGAGCATTATTGAGCAGATTGGAAAATACATACGGCGTTCAGATCGGCAATACTACCTTGCGAACAGAACTGAAGCGTCTGGGTTTTGTCTGGAGGCGTACGCGGTACAGTTTAAAAAAAGCGTGATGATGCTGGCCCAAATAGAGATTCCTGTTTGGGTCAAGCTGGCTCTGAATAGGACATTCTAGCTGGACTATATTCACGAGGCCGGTTTTTGCATGTCTGCCGGACCGTTCCGCAGGGCGATAAAGCGGGAGGAAGTAATGACTAAAATCGACTCCTTTTAGCCGTTAAAGTTGTTTTGAATAATATCTGGTCAACCGCCATCGGATGAGCAGAAAAATTCATTGATGAAATTAGGGCTAATTTAGCATTCACAGTATGCGCTGCTTTTTGCTGGCTGGTTGATTAATACGGCTGATAGCTTGCAAGCGAGTTTCACAATCTGGCTGCGCTAGATTACCACTTAAAAACTTTAGATTTTTTCTTAACGATAATTATATCGGGTAAATAATGTTTGCTAATAAAACGCTATTGATTACGGGTGGCACTGGCTCTTTCGGTAACGCTGTGCTGGATAGGTTTCTCGATACCGACATTCAGGAAATTCGCATATTTAGCCGTGATGAAAAAAAGCAGCACGACATGCGGCTTCAGTATAACAATGACAAGATAAAGTTCCACATTGGCGATGTCCGCTCATTCGATAGCATTGATGCGGCGATGCGTGGTGTTGATTATGTTTTTAGCGCGGCGGCTTTAAAACAAGTCCCTTCTTGCGAGTTTTATCCCATTGAAGCTGTTAAAACCAATATCTTGGGCACGGAAAATACCCTGAAAGCCGCTATTAAAAATCAGGTGAAAAATGCCATTGTATTAAGTACCGATAAAGCCGTTTATCCGATTAACGCAATGGGGATGAGCAAAGCCCTGATGGAGAAGGTGTCTGTTGCAACATCCCGTAGCGTACCTGACGACGGACCTGTCATATGCAACACCCGTTATGGCAATGTCATGGCGTCACGCGGTTCCGTGATCCCTTTGTTTATAGAACAGATCAAATCGGGCATGCCTTTGACCATTACTGACCCTGATATGACACGTTTTATGATGTCATTACCTGATGCAGTCGACTTGGTTTTATTTGCTTTTGAGCATGGCGTGCAAGGGGATACGTTTGTTCAAAAGGCGCCGGCAGCAACAGTTTTGACGTTAGCCAAAGCGTTAAAGAAAATATTCAATGCAAAAAATGAAATTCGTATTTTGGGTACACGGCACGGCGAGAAAAAGCATGAGGCATTGCTGTGCCGGGAAGAGTATCTGAAAGCCGAAGACTTGGGCGGGTATTTCAGAATTCCTGCGGATACCAGGGATTTGAACTATGCCAAGTATTTTGAAGAAGGCGAGCAGGTCTTATCTCAAGGACAGGATTATACCTCTGAGAATACAGAACGTTTGGATGTAGAAGGTATGATCGAGTTGTTAATGAAGCTTGACTATATCAAAGACGAACTCAAGTCAGATTATAGATAGCCATGAAAAAAATTATGACCATCGTGGGCACGCGCCCGGAGATTATCAAGCTGAGCCGCGTGATTGCCCAACTTGAAAAATATACGGAACATGTATTGGTTCATACCGGCCAGAATTATGATTTTGAGCTCAATGAAGTCTTCTTCAATGAATTAGGAATCAGAAAGCCTGATTATTTTTTGAACGCGGCCGGTAACAATGCCGCCGAAACCATCGGTAATGTCATCATAAAGTCCGACCAGCTTTTAGCTGAAGTGCGTCCTGACGCACTTTTAGTTTATGGCGACACTAATAGCTGTCTGTCCGTAATTTCTGCCAAACGCAGAAAGATACCCGTTTTTCACATGGAAGCGGGCAACCGCTGTTTCGACCAGCGCGTGCCTGAAGAAATTAACCGGAAAATAGTCGATCATCTCAGCGACATCAATATGACACTGACCGAACATGCCAGACGCTATCTGGTGTCCGAGGGGGTTAATCCGGAAACAATTATCAAAACCGGCTCTTCAATGCTGGAAGTGCTGAATCATTATCAGGCTGATATTGATAAATCGAACGTATTGGAACGGCTTAGATTAGCGTCACGGGATTTCTTTATTGTCAGTGCTCACAGGGAAGAAAATGTCGACTCAGAAGAAAACTTTAATGATCTTCTGGCTTCGCTAAACGCAATGGCCGAGAAATTCGGCAAAAGAATCATTGTATCAACGCATCCCCGCACCCGAAAAAAACTGGAATCCTTCCGGGGCAAACAATTCAACGCTCTGATCGAGTTTATGAAGCCGCTCGGCTTCTTCGATTACATCTGTCTGCAAAAGCACGCTTTTTGTGCTATTTCCGATAGCGGCACTATTACCGAGGAATCCTCCATACTGGGATTTCCCGCCATTACTGTCCGCCAGGCCCATGAACGGCCTGAAGGCATGGATGAAGGCACATTGATCATGTCGGGGCTTAGATCCGAAGACATCATCAATGCGATTGATATCGTCACCGATCAGTGGCGGGAAAATCCGAATGGCATTCATCTGGTAAGAGATTATGACGTAGACAATGTGTCCCAGAAGGTCGTCAGAATCATTGTCAGTTATATGGATTACATTAACAGAACAGTATGGAAGCGGTATTGATATGAAAAAAGTGGTGGTATTAGGCAGTGTCGGCATGGCGGGCCATATTATGGCTGAATACCTGCATGCTACTGGCGATTATCATATATTCGGCATAGCGCGCGAGGATGGCCGCTATGTCGATAAGAAACTGGATGTGCTTGATTTTTCAGGACTGCAAGGCTACCTCAACGAAATCAATCCGGACTTGGTGGTCAACTGCATTGGGGTACTGGTCGGCAAGTCTGCCGACGATATGTGCACTGCTATACAAATCAACAGTTATCTGCCGCATTTTCTTTCCCGTCTGGGCAAACAGCTTGGTTTCAAGTTGGTTCATATCAGCACGGATTGCGTGTTCTCGGGCAAGGACGGACAGTATCGTGAGGATGCCTTCAGAGACGGCAATGATAACTATGCCAGAACAAAAGCACTGGGTGAGGTCATTAACGATCGTGATCTGACCATCCGCACTTCGATCATCGGCCCTGAACTCAAACTTAATGGCACAGGTTTGCTGGATTGGTTCTTTAAACAGCGCGGCGAGATCAAAGGCTATTCCAAAGCCTACTGGTCAGGCGTAACCACATTGGAACTGGCAAAAGCCGCCCATGAAATGATCAAGCAGGGCATTACAGGGCTTTACCAATTATGCCCCTGCGAAAAAATATCGAAATACGAGCTGCTAAAACTTATCGCCAAGGTATGGGAAAAGGATGTTTCCATATTGCCTTATGAAAACTATGCGGTTGATAAAAGCTTAGTGAGCACGAGAGCTGACTTTAATTATCCAAAACCGGACTATGAAGCCATGCTGATTGAAGCTCGCGAGTGGATGGATACGCATGCTGACTATTACTCTCATTATCGGCTGAAATAAATGAAAGTACTGTTAATTATTGATGATTATCTGCCGGCCAGCATCAAGGTCGGAGCCAAGATGATGCATGAACTGGCCGTTGAGTTTGTAGCGCGCGGAAATCAGGTCACTGTTATCACCCCGGATCACAGAACTGCCAATCGGCCCAAAATTGCGACCTTGGATGGCGTTACAGTCTGCCGTTTTCGTTCCGGCAAAATCAAAAACGTTTCAAAAGTCAAAAGGGCCATTAATGAGACGCTGCTTTCATACAATGCCTGGAAGGCCCATAAAAAGTATTTTAAAAACAACAAGCATGATCTGATTATTTATTATTCGCCGTCGATTTTTTGGGGCGGATTGGTCAGAAAGCTCAAAAAGCTTTGGGGAGCGCCAAGCTATCTCATTTTACGGGATTTTTTCCCGCAGTGGGTCATTGACAACGGTATTTTGAAGGCTCGCTCGCCAATCACAAAATATTTCAGGTTTTTCGAATGGCGCAGTTACCAGGCAGCAGACACGATAGCGATTCAATCGCCTAAAAACAGGGAATGGTTTGCTAAGACGGCACGAACCGGCAAGCCTTTGGATGTGCTTTTTAACTGGGCGGCAAATGACCCTATCCCTTTATCTGGCGGCCATTATCGAGAGACGTTGGGACTTAAAGATAAAGTTGTTTATTTTTATGGCGGCAATATTGGTCATGCGCAAGACATGATGAATATTGTGCGTTTGGCTAAAAATATGCGGGCAGAAAATAAGGCGCATTTTGTTTTGGTCGGTGAGGGCGATGAGGTTGGGCTTGTTCGCAACAGCATTGAAACAGAAGGATTGAAAAATATCTCTCTCTTGCCCGCTGTTTCTCAAGGTGAATTCAAAAAAATGCTGGCCGAGTTTGATATCGGGCTTTTTACGCTTCACCGCGACCATACGACCCATAATTTTCCCGGCAAGTTATTGGGCTATATGGTTCAGCGTATGCCCATACTGGGCAGCATCAATTCAGACAATGATCTAAAGCCTGTTGTAGAAGATGCGGGTGCCGGACTGATTACTAGCAATGGCGATGACGAAGGGCTGCTAAAAAATGCCTTGAAGCTGCTGCATGATGAAAAATTGCGGACTCAAATGGGAGAAAATGCGAACAAGCTGCTGAGTGAGCAATTTTCCGTTGAATCTGCAGTCGACAAAATTATAGCTTTTGCTGTCGGCCATGGTGTTAGCGCTATAAACAATAGAGAAGCGGAATCAGAAAAACTCGAGCCCATTGCGCTGCGTTCTAACTAATTGCTAAGAATGGATAAGTTGCCTGAGCTCATGTCATTACAAAGAGCCGCAATAGTCAGGGAAGAGCGCTACGGCATTCAATTTCAAAAATTTAAGTTGAATTCGATAAATGCAAAGAAGAGGGCTTGCCTTAAAAGATAAAAGCGAAACCATTCTCAGTCAGTGATCCGGCTGACTTTTTATGTAGATATTGTTGTTCATATACCCATCGTACTTTTTGACTTAAAGGATTACACATAAATGCTATCTGATTATTTGTTCGAATATTGGGCAGTATTTGGTATATCTGCCGCAGTTGTCATCTTGCTGACTCCGCTATTTATAAAGTTGGCTCCGCATGTCGGCTTAATGGATGTTCCCAATGAGCGTTGTATTCATAAAAAAGTCACACCCCTAGGCGGTGGGGTTGTAGTATTTGTTGGATTCAATCTCGCTTGTTACGCGCTGTATCATTATCTCTGGCCGGACTTTGCCGGCCGGTTGGGCATCAATTGGTGGCACGCTTTTTTTATCTCCTCGGCTATTTTGCTGGTTGTCGGTTTGGTCGATGACTACCAGGGCATGTCGCCTGTAAGCAAGCTGGCAGGACAGGCGCTGGCGACTGTTTCACTTTATCTATTATCGGGCTACCAATTTAACTTGTTGGGCTTTGATTTTGGATTTTGGGGCGGTTTGATTTTTGTCTTGATCTGGACGCTGGGCATAGTCAACGCATTTAATTTAATAGATGGATTAGACGGCTTATGCTCGGGTCTGGCGATGATTTCCAGCGTGGGGCTGGCGGCTGTTTTTCTGTTCCGGGGAGTGCCAGGGGATGCAATGATTTGCCTGGCTTTGGCTGGAGGCTGCGTAGGATTTCTTCGTTATAACTTTTTTCCGGCCAAGGTTTTCCTGGGCGATACCGGCAGCATGTTCCTGGGCTTTGCTTTGGCCAGTGTCAGTTTGCATGCGGGCGGCAAGGGTTCTTTCTTTGTCATTTTAGCCGTGCCCTTTTTTATTGCCGGCATTCCCATTACCGATACATTGCTGGCCATCTGGCGGCGTTCAATCCGTAAAATACTGGCTGACCGAGACGGCAAGCCTGGCGTAAAGATCATGCAGCCCGATAAAGAGCATTTGCATCACAGGCTGCTCGATTATGGTCTTAAACAAAACCATGTGGCATTGGTTTTGTATGCGGCAAATATGCTGATTGTCGGCCTGGGACTGTTCTATGTCATCGCTCAAGAGGTTGCCAGCGGATTGTTTTTGATTGTTTTTATTTCCGCTGCTTATCTGCTCGTTAAATATGTGCTGCAGATCGAGTTATGGGAGACGAGCAAATTATTGGCCCGATCCAGCGACAAACCTCAACTCACGCGTTTCATGCTGGTTTTTTATCCGCTGTTCGATTTGGTGTGGATATCGTTTTCCTCATGGCTGGCAGGCGTCATCGCGCTATCGGGTCAGCAGCCTTTTCAAGGCGTAAGCGAGTGGGTGTTTCGTTTGCCTTTATGGGTGCTGCCCGTTCTTTTATCGCTGTTTATATCCAAGGCTTATATCAAGATTTGGCGGAACAGTTTTTTCAGGGATTATTTGACCCTGATGCTGGCCATAGTTGTCGGTTGCAGCATCAGTTGGTCATTGATTTGTTTGCTGACCAGCAATGCAAGCATTTCTACATTTAATCAACTGTTGTTGTTTTGCTTGTTTTCCTTGCTAGGCGTAATCGGCATACGGACTCTTCATCAGGTCATCAGGGAATGGTGTGTTGCCAGCCATAAACATGATAAACGCAATGTACTGGTTTATGGCGCCGGTACGCATGGCGGTTTGTACATGCGTGAGCGTCACTTAAATCATGGCGTTGAGCTGGGCTCTGTTAATGTGATCGGTTTTATCGATGACAACAGCCTGTTAAAGGAAAAATATATTTACGGAAAAGCCGTATTGGGTGAGTTAAACGATGTCAGGGAGCTGGTTTCAAAACATAATATCGATGAAGTCGTACTGACGACGCCTATCTCAACCGATAAATTATCCAAATTAAAGCAAATTGCTGATCAGCATAAGATCAAATTGATGGAGTGGCGCGCTTATACCGTCGGCGTTCACTAGGTGAGCAACAATGATCTTTTATAGTTTGCTGGCTGTTGTATTTTTGTCTCCTTTGCCTTACGGAGCCAACCGACCATGGTCATGGAGTTTATGCTCACTGTTGATAGCGCTGTTGGCCATGGCCTGGGCTGTACAGTTTTTTGTCAGGAAGCGGCAAACTCCTTTTTTTCAGCATTGGGGTTCGGTTGGCGATGCGGCAATATTGTTTTTTGCCGCACTATGCTGGGCTTGGATACAAACAACCGGTGAGTGGCTTCATCCGCTATGGCAGGCGCAAAATGAACTGTTGAACTTTTCTGCCGGAGCTATTTCTTTGAATCCGGCTGATACGATAACTTCAGTCATGCGCTTGTTAAGCTACGCGTTAGTGTTTTGGTTGGCATTATGCTACGGCCAGGATCGACAGAAGGCCAGATCCGCTTTTTATGGCTTGATGGCGGCCGGTTTTGTTTACTCGGCATATGGCTTGATCGTTCAGTTGGGCGATTTCAAAATGGTTCTCTGGCACGAAAGGCCCTATGCCGATTCTGTATCCTCGACTTTTATCAATAGAAATCATTTTGCGACCTTTGCGGGGTTAACGCTGCTTTGCTCGCTGGCCTTGCTGAGTGAACGCATGGAAACATTGGCGGACTATAATCTGGCCAGTAATTTCGACAGGCAGCGCTTTATTGAGGATCTGATTACACGGGCATGGTTGCCTTTATTGGCTTTTTTCACCATCAGTTCAGCATTAATCCTGTCGCATTCGCGTGGCGGCTTCTTAAGTTTCAGTCTGGCCTTGTCAGTTTTTTTGATACTGTTTTATATCAATCCCCGTACCCGTAATAAAAACACATTGATTATCTTTGGTTCTCTGGTCGCGTTGGGAGCGCTTGCTTTTTTCATCAGCAGCGATGCCTTGCTTGATCGTTTCGGGCGTCTGGATGAAGAAAGTAAAATCAGAACGACTGTTTACGGTTTGACCTGGAACGCTATTACCGGCAATCCCTGGGCGGGTTTCGGATTGGGCAGTTATGAGGAGGCTTTTCAATTGTATCAGAGCATGGATATCGGCGGGATCGAGGCGGCTCCGCTGATTCATGACTATGCCCATAATACGTATCTGGAAACCGTTTTCGAACTCGGTTTCCCGGCAGCGCTGGCGTTATTTTATGGTTTTTTAAAAATCACGTGGCTTTGCCTTAAAGGCTTTCTGATGAGAAAGAGAGATATGATTTATTCGGCAATCGGTGTTGCTGCCACGGTTTTGATTGGGGTGCATTCATTGGTTGACTTCAGCATGCAAGTTCCAGCCATTCCTTATGTTTATGCATTATTAATGGGAGTGGCTTGCGCGCAGTCTTTTAGTTCTTCCGCTCAGCCCCGTACCGTGATCAGAAGGTAGGCCGGGTCCGCTACGCTTCCGCAAGCCCGGCCGGAGACGATTATGCCAAATCTGATGCTCAAACATAGCGCGATAGTATCAGTCTGGGATTGAGCATTTTCTGTTTAGGCATCGCCTTTCTCTGAAGACGGCCCTTACAAATGAACCTGATGATTTCTCTTTCCGCTTCCAGCCAGTCACGAAGCTCATGACCGGGAGAAAAGCCGCGCTTTTTGGCCTTGAAATAGGCTGCCTCGGCGATCATCGGTTTGATATGTTCAGGGACAGGTGCTGCCGGGACAGAGGCATCAGTAAAGCCCAGTTTCAAAAGGCCCAGCAGGTTTTCTGGCGCACTGTTTTTGATGCCGACCTTAACGGGTTCCAATTCCGCACAAGTGCCGAACAGCCGGTCCCACACCGACAGCACCGAGCCGTAGTTGCGGTCATGCTCGTGGCGCTCGGTTGAATGATGAACCCGGTGCAGGTAGGGTGCGATAATGACTCGGCCCAGCAGTTTTTCGCCCGGGAATGCAATATTCGTATGATGGAACATGACGAATAGCGCCGCGATAGTCTCATTGATCAGCACGATGGTTTTGTCCGCGCCCAGCATCACAATATAAACCGCCTTAAGCGCCGTAATGATCAATAGTTCCACAAAGTGCACGCGAAACGCCGTCGAGATATTCAAATAGGGGTCGCTGTGATGGACTCTGTGGAATATCCACAGACAATCAAAACTGTGGCTGGCTTTATGCCAGAGATAATACATCAGGTCGAACGCTAAAAATGACACGATGGCTTTCCATATGGGATCGGCAATATAGCTCAGCAGCCCATTGCCTGAGTATTGTTCGGCCAGCAGCAACAGGGACGAAACCGGCAACAGCGAAAGCGCAATGCTGTTAAAAAAGAACAAATTGACGTTGGCCTTAATAGACCGGCGTTTACCTGACGCAGGGTTTTGGATTTTAGGAATGCGTGCTTCAACTGTTGCCAGCACGACGAAAAACACAAGCAGCGCCGTTACAGCCAGTTCTCCGGATGTCAGCGCAGCCCGCGTTATGATGGGTTCAAAAAATGCGTTTAAATGTGACATCGACTTCACCTTGTGATTTAAGGGATATAACAATCTACAGCCAGCAGCTTAAATAAAATTTATTAACCTTTAATGACGGTAGGTTCCGAATTTTTGTCTAGACATTGATATCTCTGCAATAGGCATGCCATAAACTGGATCATAGTCATGAAAATTGTCCCAAGTCTTGTCAGGCAAGTCCCGGCAAGCAATAAGAAAGGTATGAATGCCTTTTTCGGGCGGATGGACAACAGCGAATTGAGTGCATCAGTAAGGCGCAATGTCTCTGTTTTTGCACCAATAAGGTCTTTCAGCGCCGGGTTTGATCTTATTTTAGAGCTTATCCACCGTTAATATAGAAACCGGCCCGTGCTGATAAGGCGCCATTGTGTTGACGGAAAAACACTATGGCCGCAGCCCGGCATCAAACCGGTAGATGGTTGAGTGATGGTAGTTATCGGCCGGTTGCAACTGTGTCGAGGGAAATGCAGGATGATTGGGCGAGTCAGGAAAATGTTGGGTTTCAAGACAGAAGCCGGCATGTTTTTCATAAAACCGGCCGCCTTTGCCTCGCAGTCGGCCATCAAGAAAATTGCCACTGTAAAACTGAATACCGGGCTGCGTGGTGTAGACACTCATGTGCCGGCCACTCAACGGTTCCACAACTTCAGCGGCAAGTTCGCAGCCTTCAGATTCTCTCGCCACTATCCAGTTATGGTCGTAACCGCCTTCTGCTCGGCGCAATTGTTCATCGCCTGATTGCAGGCGCGAGCCTATGGGCGTTAATTGCCGGAAATCCATTACAGTACCGGCTACAGAGGCCTGCTCGCCAGTAGGAATCAGCGTGTCATCGACCGGCAGAAAGCGATCAGCCAACAGGCGCAGCTGATGGTTCAGTACCGTACCGTATCCTGCCAGATTAAAGTAAGTGTGATTGGTCAGATTGATGAGGGTGGGCATATCAGTTTTGGCCCGATAGTCGAGCCGCAACTCATCCCGCACGGTCAGCGTATAAGTCACTTCGACCTGCAGATTGCCGGGATAGCCTTCTTCGCCTTCCGAACTCAGGTAGCTCAATACCAGTCGCGGTTCTGCCTCTGGCCCAGATAGTCGCGCATGCCATATGCGCCGGTCGAATCCTATCAGACCACCATGTAGATGATTAAGGCCATTGTTGCAGGCCAATTGATAGTCCACGTTGTTCAGGCGAAAATGCCCCCGGGCAATGCGGTTGGCATACCGGCCGATAAGTGCGCCGAAATAAGGATGCTCGCCCAGATAAGGTTCCAGTGTATCGAAGCCTAGCACAACATCTTCGAGGCGGCCTTGCCGGTCGGGTACGTGCAGCGATAACAGAATGCCGCCATAGGTCATGATCTTTGCAGTCATGCCGGTCTCATTGGTCAACGTGTAGCAATCAACGGTGTGGCCGTCATGCGTAGAACCGATACGCTGTTTCGTAGCGGGCATATGGTTATGTTGGCGGCCTTGGTACCAGCATTCGCCCGCTGTGGCCGGCCTGGTTGTAAAGCCTCAGAGTTTCCAGTCCAATATGCTGCGCAGCGCCTTGCTCGCATAAAGCAACACAGGCGCCGCCGAAGCCGGCACCCGTGAGTCGTGCCCCATATACGCCATCCTGAGACCGCAGAATCGACACCAGCTCGTCGAGCTCGGGTATCGAAACTTCGTAATCGTCGCGCAAGCTTTCATGCGAATCATTCATCAGTTGTCCAAATTTCTCGGCACTGATGTTTTCACGCGCACGCAGCACGCGGTTGTTCTCGTTGATGACATGGCGGGCCCGTCGGCATAACGGCTCTGGCAAGGGATCGGTCAGGCTCGGGTCCAGCACGTCGCGCAATGCGGGTACACCCAATAACCTTGCCGCCTCTTCGCATTCGGCGCGGCGTTCGTTGTATTTGCTGCCTGCCAACATGCGTATGATGCCTGAATCGAGGACCAGAATTTCCGCGCCAGCCGGTAGCGGCAGCTTTTGGCGCTCCAATGTGCGGATATCGAGGAATAGCATGTAGCCCACGCTGGCCAGACTGGACGCCATCTGGTCCATCAGACCGCAATTGACGCCCGCATAGTCTATTTCGGCACGTTGAGCGAGTTGGGCAATCTGAACATCGTCCAGTGAAAGTGAAAGCAGCACGCGTAGAGCTCGCAGCATTGCCACCTCGAGAGCCGCACTAGAAGACAGGCCCAGGCCGATAGGGACATTGGATGAGATATAAATATCCAATTTCGGTATATCGATCCCGAGTTCTTCGATTTGGCGCAGACAGCCGTAAATATAATGGCCAAAATGCTCCTCCGGCATCGCAACCATATTAAATTCTATAAACTGGTTCAAATTAGCCGCATAAACCCTGAAAATATTGCCCTCGTTAGGGCGCAGTAGGACGTGCGTGGATTGGGGGATCGCCGTCGGCAGCACATAACCATCGTTGTAATCAGTATGTTCACCGAGCAAATTGACGCGTCCCGGCGCTTCAGCGCTGGCCGTAGGATGTGTGCCAAATATGGCGGCGAATGTCTTCATGGTTGCATGCACTCAATATCGACGGCGATATTCTGAAGTTCGCGCGCTTTATCTTCAGGCAGGACATCCATGGCAAACAGACCGGCGGCCAGTTCGGTACCGGCCAAGTATTTCAATCTATCCGCCGTGCGATAAGGGGGATAAAACTCGGCGTGCAGATGCGCTTCAGGGTGGGCTTGATCATCGGTCGGAGCCTGGTACCAGGCCATCATGTAAGGAAAAGGCCGATGCCATAAGGCGTCATATTTCATCAGTACGGTTTTCAATGCACGCGCGAGATCAGCACCTTGGACATCACTCAGCTTGGCAAAACTGGGCACAGGCTCGACCGGCGCAACCCAGACTTCATATGGGTAACGTGCGCAAACCGGTACGAAAGCGACCGCGTGCTCGCCTTGGTACAGGATGCGTCTCGCTTCATGCAGTTCCTGTTGGATCAACGAGAACAATAGGCTGCGGCCATGCCGCCGGTAGTGGCTGAGCTCTTCATGCAGCATGCGGGCAGGTACAGGAGGTACGATCGGATAGGCATAGATTTGTCCATGTGGATGATGCAGCGTGACTCCGACTTCGGCGCCTCTGTTCTCGAACGGCAGCACGTAAGCAATACCAGGATGTTGTCCCAATTGCTGTGTGCGCTCTGCCCAGACCTGAAACAACAGCTCAATATGCGCGAGCGGCAGCTTAGCCAGTGAGGAATGGGCGTCTTGCGTAAACACGACGACTTCACATTTGCCGGTTGCAGGGCGTGTCGGCACGACTAAGTCAGGCGCTGAATGCGCTTCTAGACTCAGGGATGGAAAGCGATTATCAAAGACGGCGATTTGCCATTTGCCTGGCGGCAGTTCAGTCGGGTTATCGGCCTTTACAGTGACGGCCAGCGGGTTATATTCAGGCGGTGGCAAGAACGTGCGCCCTTGCCGATAGGCGGCATAGGTCACCCATTCGGCGCGCAGCGGATGCCAGCGCAGATGCGGATTAGCCTGCAGCGATTCCGGGAATGGGCTGGGAGCGCTTGGAGGCAGTTCATCCATCGGATGCTGGCTGTACAGCCAGAGATGCCGGCCATCCGGCTTAGTTAGTTCGTGCATATACATGATCAGACGCCTCCATGAACATGTGTGCTGGACATCCGTGTGATATCAGCAATAGTTTCCAGCGGCAGCTTAGGCGTGCGATCCGCGCACAGCAAACCATTCGCTTCCTGAAAGGTATCGGAAAATTGCGTGTAGCAGAAGCCGCTGAACAATGATGTCTCGGTAATGACTTCGATGAGACCTTTATACATTCGAATAAACTCCTCGTCGCTATGGGCGACCGAGTAGCCCCAGGTCTGTTCCACTCCGGGTTGAGGACATTTGGCATAGGCGACACCGCCGAATTCAGTCAACATAATCGGCTGACCGCGATGCGGGTAGCCGTCCAGCGTCAGAATGCGTCCGCCAGGACGCCGGCGGTCGAACAGCATTTCGGGGTTTGCTTCGACACCATAGCGCACTCTGAGATGATCCGGACGGAAATCATAATCGTGAATGCCGAGAATATCGGTCGCGCTGCTTTCCCAACCGTCATTACCGATAACCGGCCGGGTTACATCCAAGGTTTTGGTCAGATGATAAAGCGCGACGACGGCACTGCGATGTTCCTGTAGCGTAGTCAGTTCCGGCACGCCCCAGGATTCATTGAACGGGACCCATACGATGACACAGGGGTGGCTGAAGTCGCGTTCGATAACCTCAGTCCATTCCTGCACCAAACGCTTGATGGCCGTGCGCGTGAATTGATAAGCCGAAGGCATTTCTTCCCAGACCAGCAGGCCCAGCCTGTCGGCCCAATACAGATAGCGCGGGTCTTCGATCTTCTGGTGTTTGCGCACGCCATTGAAGCCCATTGCTTTGGCCAATTCGATATCGGCCCGTAAGGCATCGTCATTAGGTGCCGTCAGCAAAGTATCGGGCCAGTAGCCTTGGTCCAGCACCAGCCTTAAAAAGTATGGCCGTCCGTTCAGCATGAAACGATCGCGCAGGATATTGACCGAGCGCAATGCCGTGTAGGAGGTAAATTCGTCCAGTACCTCGTTGCCTCGCTTCAGGCGGATTTCGGCATCGAGCAGGGTCGGTCGCTCCGGACTCCACAGCAGTTCATTACGAAAATCATCAATGCCGGGATCAGACAGGACAATGCGCCGATCTGCATCGCCATCTATGACATGATAACTATCCCAAGCCAGTATGCGGTCCTGATGCTGTAACTTGACTTCTACGGACAAGCCTGTCGTATTGCCACCTATGACGCGTGCTTCGAAGCCGATCGAGAATTCTTCCATGTGAGGCGTCCAGCGGATCTTGCTGACATAACTGCGGCCCACGCGCTCTAGCCATACGGTCTGCCAGATGCCGGTCGTGCGTGGATACCAGATGGAATGTGGCTCCAGTTGCCAATCCTGCTTGCCGCGCGGCTTAGCCAGTTCATGCGGGTCATCTTCTACAAAGACGGTCACCGTCTGGTCGCCGGATTCATTTAATGCAAACGTGATGTCGGCAAAAAAAGGCGTATGGCCGCCTTCATGGCTGACGACCAGGCATCCGTTGACCCACACCTTGGAGAAATAGTCGGCAGCGCCGAAGTGTAGCAGAACGCGGCCGTCTTCGGGCTTGATATGGAAATCACGTTGATACCAACAGGCGGGGTGAAAACCGCGATCACCGATACCGCTGGTTTTCGATTCCGGCGGGAACGGCACCAGAATCTCCAGCGGCCATTCGGAGATATCTGATGGTTGCCGGAATTTGCGCTCTTCATCAAATATAAATCGCCAAGGACCATTCAGTGACATCCAATGCTTACGTACCAATTGAGGGCGGGGGTAAGGGCAAGTCACAGCGATCTCCCTATTAAAATTAGAATAGTTGATCAACTTTGCATATACCTTCTAGACCGTCTGAATAGAACACAGTTCGGCGAAATGTTCTTTATCGATGCCCTGAATGGTCAGTAAGTTCACTTGGAGTCCAGAAGATCAATCATTACAGTTGTCAAGGAATATGACGAACCGGGTCTGAATTGCAAATTTCAAGGACAACTCGGTAAAGAGTAAACTATTAACCAGGAAAAATGCATAAAAACAGCAGCATATTGGCTGGGATGCATTCCGGCTGCGAAAAAACTGTAACCGGAGGGTTCGACGGCATGAGTTTCATTTTCCCAGACGCGAGCAGGATAACGCTCTTCAGAAATGTTTTGATTGTGCATCGGGTGATGCGGCGCGCCATATAGAAATGTGCAGCTTCCTGACTTCGTATGTGTATGGTTTTTTTAAAATTAGTGATTAGATTATGGAATGGTTTTTATGAAAACAAGAGACAGGCGGCACGGGCTGGTCGTGGTCAATACTGGCGAAGGCAAGGGCAAGTCATCCAGTGCGCTGGGTATGGTGTTTCGCGCCGCAGGCTGGGGCATGAAAGTCTGCGTGATCCAGTATATTAAGGGACAATGGCAAACGGGCGAGCAAAAGGCCGCCGAGCGCTTCGACAACATCGAATGGCACGCCTTGGGAGACGGCTTTACCTGGGACACCAAAAATCCGGAGCAGGACATCAAAACCAGTCGGGAGATCTGGGAATTCAGCAAGCAGAAAATCGCTTCCGGCGAATACGATGTGGTCTTGCTCGATGAGGTCAATTACTGCTGCGGCTACGGCTGGATTTCGGGTCAGGAGATCGCCGACTTCATCCGTCAGCACAAGCCGGCCTGGATGCATCTGATTCTGACCGGCCGCAATGCCGCGCCTGAAGTCATCGCCTGTGCCGACACGGTCACGGAAATGATCAAGATCAAACACGCCTATGAACAAGGCATTAAAGCCGAGCAGGGGATTGAATTTTAAGGCGAAAACAGACCCCTTCAGCGTTTATTCTTTCCATTGCCGAGGAATGGCAATTCGCATAGAATCCGTATGGTAATACCCAGTAACGCCATTAATGGCGCGTCATTATTAAAACAGCAAGAGAACGCAAATGAGTGAAACAACTAAATTAATAGCAGCCGTAGTGGGCTTCTTCGTCATCGGCTTTATCATGGTCGGCGCCAATAAAAGCCAGTCTCCGGAGCAAATGGAGGCCGCTTCACAGATCAGAACCTATGCCGCTATGCAGTCGATGGCGAATACCAAGTGCCCGCTGGCGATCAAACAGCATACCGGCGAACAGGTATTTTTCCCTTCCGAAACCGAGAGCGACAAAGACAGCTATATTACGCTGAAGTGGGTCGGCGAAAACAAGGATGGGTTTAAAACGGCATCCTGCACATTGAGCCTGAATCTGGGCGGCATCTCAGAACTCATCATTGACGATAAAGTCATCATCAAGAAAAAAATCTAAGCCGCCTGTAGGCGCCATGATTGGCTGGCCAGATGCTCTGCTCAGCTTAAGCAGATTGACAGGCACGAAGAACACGAACAAAAAATAAGAAATTCGTGTTCTTCGTGGTTATACAAAATACTCATCAATTCCTCTTTCCTTAATGTAACACTGCGTACGTGCCAGTCATCATAGGTGCCGCTCACGCATGACTGAATCGCCGGCTTTCGCCCACTTTTTTAACGCTGCCGAGGCAAGCTGTTTTTTCTGCACCGCTTCTGCCGCACGCTTGCCGGCCAGGAAGGCGTGGTCGGAATTGTAGTATTCCCACTCACTGTACCGTCCCGCCAACAAGATATCGTACGGCGTCAGCCATTCCCGAATAGTCGCCACCGCTTCGGCCCGGGCATGGTCATAGACGACATAGGCATACGGAATATCCACCTGATTGGCGACGATCACCGGGTCATCACGCTGGATCATATCCACGGCAATGCAGTCTTCGATGCAGCGTTTGATCAGCTCATCGCCATCGCAAGGCAACGGCTTGCTGGGCGAATAGGTGATCTCGCAAGTAAGCCCGAAGCCGCCTTCGGGATTGCAATGCGGGCTGGCGTTGCCCTGGACGAAAATGCGATGGAACACCGTGTCCTCGGGATAATAGATCCAGTGCTTTTCAGTCAGTGCTTCGCGGCCTATCCCTAGGTTGACGCAACGGACCGAGACATGGCGCAGCCGTTTGGCGGCCGCCTTGATAGGGTCGGGCGCTTCATCGCCTATGGCACGGACCAGCGCCGGCAGCGGCATGGTGCTGATGAGCTGATCATAGCCGACGGTACGGCCATTGTTAAAGGTCACGGTCTTGCGCGAAGGCGACACTGCAGCGACCTGCGTATTCAACTGGAGTTTTCCCTTGAGATGCGGCAGAAAACCTTCCATGAGCGCCTGGAAGCCGCCGCGCAACGGATAGCCGAAGCGCGCATTAGGTCCCATGGGCTTGGCGACCGGCTGCAGCGCGCCTTCGATCATCTCTTCCAGGTTCGGCAGCGGTACCCGTCCGCCCAGCCACGAGGTTTCCATTTCCTTGAGCGGCACCGCCCAGAGCTTGCGATTGTAGGGAATGGCAAAATGCTTGGCGATCCCGGCGCCCCAGGTCTGATAGATAAAGTCCTCGAAATTTTGCGCGGCAGGTTGCGTTGATTTCAATGTAGGCACAAAGGCCAGCGGCGCTGTCGCTTCCTGGATGCCGTCCGCGCAGCAGTCATTCAGTTGCGCCGTCTTGCACGATGCGGCTTGTTTAGGAGGTGTATCGGCCGCGCTGGTATCGAGCTTGCCGAACCGGGCGGCTTCAACGGCACCGATGATGCATTCCTTGATCACGTCGACGGGCAGTCCGTAAAGTGCGCCCTGAAACGGGTAACGGGTATGGACATTTTTGCTGTACACCCAGGCTTCTCGGTTCTGCCAGTGCATGTTAGCGCCGAGCAGTTTGTCATAGAGTTCCAGCACCGTGTTGTCATTGGAGAACATGATGTGGCCGGCATGATCGAACGTGAAGCCCGCTTCATTGATGGAACGGCAGCAGCCGCCGACATGGTCGTTTTTTTCTACCAGCAGCGTATTCTCTGGCAGATAATACGCGGCTGCGAGCCCGGTCGGCCCGGCGCCGAGAATGACATTGTCGAAGTGTTGGGGCTGGAGCTTGCTGGTCGACGGCGTTAGCATCAGGCGCGCCGTTTCATTCAGGCCCTGCCGACAGGCTGCCTCGAGATGGCGGGCGACCGTATCCGCAGTGCGATCCCAAGATGTCTCACCCAGCACTTTACGGTAGCCGACCAGTCGTTCCTGCCGCCGATCAGGGCTTTCGTTAAGTGCTGTCTCGCATGCGGCGATGAAGGCTTCAGCGTCAGCAGCGATGTGGACCAGATGGCCGTAAGGTTCTTCGACGTCCTTGATCGGCGTGCTGACGATGGGCAGCTCAGCCGCCATGTATTCCAGTGTTTTGGTCGGGCTGATATAACGGGTTGCATCGTTCAGCGCGAAAGGCAGCAGGCAGACATCCCAGCCGGCCAGGAAATGAGGCAGTTGCTCATAGGCCTGTTGCCCGAAATAATGAATATTAGGCCGCTGCGGCAGCGAACTTTCGGGGATTTTGACCACGGGGCCAACCATGGCAATCTGCCATTCGGGATGACTATCGGCAAGTGCTGCAATCAGGCTCAAATCGAGGCGCTCATCGATCACACCAAAAAAACCCAGGCGTGGACCGCCGAGATGTTGCTGCGCCGGATGGGCAATGTCGCGGTCAATGGCACGCGAAAAATGCTCTGCATCAACGCTGCTCGGCAGACAGTGAATGGCCGGATGCTTGTCGCGCCGCGCATTGTAGAGGCTGACGCCGCCTGTGAACACAACATTGGCCGCTTTAAGCAAGGCATGCTCACGCTGTACCAATTGCCGCGGCGCATTCAGAAAGCCGGTCAGCTCATCCATGCAATCGTAGGCTATGGCTTTGGGCTGCAACTGGTTAATCAAGGGTAACGCCATAGGCGTATACAACCAGACAATGTAATCCTCGATTTTCAATTCAGAGATCAGTTCAGGTACCAAGGGTGTCAATGCTGTGAGTTGGTCATCGTGAAAACCTGGCGACGATATCGGCGTATGCGGCTGTACGACCAGCACATTCGGAGCCGCTTCGTAGTGAACACAGTGCGCCTTGCCGTTATGAAAAACAGGCTCTTCGAAAAACACGATCTGATATTTTTTGGCCAGCCGGCTCATGAGCTGCTGCGGGCGCTGAAATACGAAATCCCAGCGTAGATGCGAAAAAACAATAATTGTCGTCATGCAACCTCCTAGAGATTTTGACAGAAGATGTAATGATCATCATGAGGCTGAAACGCTTGATAATAGGGCGTTTTCGCGAGTTTCCATTGGGCTTCGATCAGGTTTTTGGCATAGGGTTTGTCCATGACGCGCACGAGGTTGCCCTTGGCATCGGGATGCACGTCCCACATACCGCTTCGATGCCAGTGATCAAGATTTTCCCAGCCGTGCCTGTCCAGTATCGGATAGAGGCAGATGCCCTGCAGGACTAAGCCTTCATGCGCGGCCTGTATGATTTCCTCGGTAATATCGGTAATCCATTCGCCGCGGCCCGATCCGACATGGCTGGTTTCGGCGATGACCAGCGGCCGGCCGCGGCCGTAGCGCTCATTGATTTCCAGGAGCATATCCTTGAATCGCCGGCGGCGCGGGTCTTTCAAATGCCAGAACAGAGTGTTGAACGTTTCCCACTCCCACTGATTGCTGTGGTAATAATTGACGCCGATGATGTCGAGGTATTTGGATGCTCCGCCCAGTTCCGGTTCTATCGAGCCGGACAGCATATCCCAAGCCTGATACTGTGAAAGACGCACGGTTTCGGCTATCTCTACCACGTCGGGGCGGCCCCGGGGCGCAATCACATGAATGAGCGGGTCCACATGTAGAAACCGGGCGCGCGGGTCGACTTTCCAGATGGCCTCCATGCCCGCAATCGCAGCACGTACGAGCTGGCGTTTGAATTCCACGCTGCGCGCGCGCAAGTGAGTCCCGTAAGGATAGATCAGCGTCGTTTCGCAAGTGGCATAAGCTAGGAACGAGATTTCGTTGATCGGCGTGTAAATCGGTTCACCCTTACTGAACGGTGCCAGAAATTCCGCGGCGGCGGCTGCGTAACGGGCATAACGTTCGACAAATTCGGGAGAAAAAATATCGATATCCTGTGGCCAGCCATAATGGCACAGCGTCCACAAAATCTGTAGATCGAACTCCTGAGCGGCTTCGATCACGGGCTCCAGAAAGCTGAAATCGTAGTGATTGGGGGTCGGCTCAGCCAGGCGCCAGCCGATGCTCTCACGTATGGTGCGAAGGCCGAAAGGCTGCAGCAGCATATAATCCTCGCGCACGTGCGTTCTGTGCTGATTGCTGGCATTCATATCGAGCGGATGCGCGCAACTGTTGATATGATCCGCGCCTTCATAGCCTCCCTGCCAAAAGCTGTAGAATAGGTTTTCGTTTTTATTCATGGTACTACGGCCTCACTCAAACTATTTTTCAGCATGGGTTTGAAAGACATGATGCGGATAGATGCCGCGCTAATGGCCTTTGAAGTGCTTGATATGGAGCGCGCAATAATGATTCCTCTGCGAGGAAAAGAAGTCATGCATTCCAGACTATTCTTTAATAATATTCATATTCAGAGTCCTTCTTAAGATGCAAACTTGAGCGTTTATAGATCTCTATTGCCACCTCATATGATTACTGGAGATGCCTAAACGTTAAGTTTTATTTCTAGTAAAGTCTGTGCCCTATCGAACATAGGAAAGCCTGAGCATGAGTCTGGTGCAGCGGCTGGAATTCTGTGCTTGCTTATGCTCCTCTAAGCACAGCCGGATGGCCAGTAATCGCAATAAGCTGATAATTATATAAATGGAGTTCTTAATGACTGATTCACAAAAATGGCTGATTTTTGCTTTTATCGCGGTTGGCGCCTGGCTGATTTATTTGCTGGCGCCGGTATTGATGCCGTTTGCCTTTGCCGCGATGCTGGCCTATCTTGGCGATCCGTTGGCTGATAGGCTCGAAACCTACCACTTATCGAGAACCAACTCGGTCATTGTCGTGTTTTCGGTCATGACACTGATATTGGTTCTGATTTTGCTGCTATTGGTCCCGCAGCTGGAATATCAGGTCACGCGCTTCATCAGCAACCTGCCGGCTTACGCAGCCTGGCTGAATCAGACCGTTATTCCCTGGGCTCAACAGCAGCTTGGTCTGGATATCAAGCCAATCGAGATCAACGAGCTGATCGATGTATTCAAAAGCCATTGGCAGAAAGCCGGCGGTATCGCCGCTACGGTCATGAATTCGCTGACGCATTCTGGCGCCGTCATCGCGGCGTGGCTCATGAATTTGCTGTTGATTCCGGTGGTGACATTTTATCTGCTGCGCGATTGGGACAAGCTGGTCGCCAATATCTATGATTTGTTGCCGCGCCGCATTGCGCCGACGGCAGTTAAGCTGGCTACCGAAGTCAATTCAGTGCTGGCTGCGTTTGTGCGCGGCCAGTTTTATGTCATGCTGGCTCTGGGCGGAGTCTACAGCATCGGGCTGTGGATAACAGGGCTGGATCTGGCTTTATTGATAGGCATGGTGGCGGGACTGGTCAGTTTTGTGCCCTATCTGGGATCTATTGTCGGCATCGTCATGGCCTGTCTGGCTGCCTTAGTGCAATTTCAGGATGCGATGTATCTGATTCCGGTCGCCATTGTGTTCATGGTTGGGCAGGCTCTGGAAGGCATGGTGCTGACGCCGCTGCTGGTCGGCGATAAAATCGGCCTGCATCCGGTGGCTGTCATTTTTGCGGTCTTGGCTGGCGGGCAGCTGTTTGGTTTTCTGGGAATACTGCTGGCCTTGCCCGTAGCCTCAGTGATCATGGTGCTGTTGCGGCATGCGCATGATATCTACAGAGATAGTGTTTTTTACAGCAAACAGTAAGGGGAATTACGGACTTCATTGCTCACGTTGTGCGCTGTAGGCAAAGACGATGAAGCGATCGTCAGGCAAGTCATGATCGACTGGGCGGGGTTTCGGGCCGGATGAATCCGGCCCTGCAGGAACCATGGCTTTTTCGGGATGGTCCCGCGGTTCAGATATAGGCGACTTTCGGCTTGCCTTCGGATGCCACCAATTCGCCGATGGCGAAAACGGTTTCGCCCAGGCTGGTCAGCGTTTCCAGCGCCGCGTCTTCATCCTCCGGTGCGACGCAGACAATCATGCCGATGCCGCAGTTGAAGGTTGTCAGCATATCGGCTTGAGAGACGTTGCCCTGCGTTTGCAGCCATTGGAAAATGGTTGGGAATTGCCAGGCAGACAGGTCAATCCGCGCATCGATTCCTTCCGGCAGCACGCGCGGCAGGTTTTCGGTCAGGCCGCCGCCGGTAATGTGCGCAAGCGCATGGATATCAACCTTTTCCAGCAGCGACAGCAAGGACTTGACATAGATACGGGTCGGTTCCAGCAGGGCCGTGCCCAGCGGTATGCCCTGGAAATCATCGGCCAATGAAGCCTGGCTGCGGTCGATGATTTTGCGGATCAGTGAGTAACCGTTGGAATGCGGTCCGGACGAAGCAATGCCGATCAGTTTATCGCCGACCTTAACTTTACTGCCGTCCAGCACTTTGCTTTTCTCGACGATGCCGACGCAAAAACCGGCCAGGTCATATTCACCGTCGGCATACATGCCGGGCATTTCGGCTGTCTCGCCGCCGACCAGCGCCGCGCCGGCCAGTTCGCAGCCTTTGCCGATGCCCGCGATGACCGCGGCGGCAGTGTCCACGTCGAGCTTGCCGGTTGCGAAATAATCGAGGAAGAACAATGGCTCGGCGCCCTGGACGATGATGTCGTTGACGCACATGGCGACCAGGTCGATGCCGACCGTATCATGGATGCCGGCTTCAATAGCCAGTTTCAGTTTGGTGCCGACGCCATCGGTACCGGAAACCAGGATCGGGTTTTTATAACGGTCCAGCGGCAGTTCGAACATTGAGCCGAAACCGCCCAGTCCCGCCAGCACGCCTGCAGTACGTGTTCGGGCTGCAATAGGCTTGATGCGTTCAACGAGTGCATTACCGGCTTCGATATCAACGCCGGCACTTTTATAATTCAAGCTGTCTTGATTTTGTTCGCTCAATGTGATGTTCTCTTAAAAGTAATGATTGATGACCGATATTGTACTAGACAACGCCGGTTTTGTGCGAAGGATATGAGGCGTCACAGCGCGATTGTTTGAAATCGCTGACCAGGATCAAATTCGCATCATACTGACGGTTCAGGCGCAAATGGGCTGGAAATCAATTGTTACTGTAACGATAATTAAGCATTTAGCTCGGTTGAATTTCAGTAAAAAAATAATTAAAGTGAATTCTGGTAAATATAAGATAATTAAAAATAAAAATTCGTGTTGAGGAAGATATATGAAAACAATAAAAGTATTAAAAGCGGCGTTATTGATAGCCGCGGTTCTGTTTAATGGTGCAGCATTCGCTTACAGCAGCGCGGGCGAAACCGAAGAAGTCTGTAAAAAACCCAAGTTCATGAACTTTAGTCTTCCGGTATACAAGGCGCCTGAAAAGGCTGAAGTCGCGCCCGAATCGGAATTTACTTTTATGATATCGGCGTGGTCGGATCCCAAAACGCTCAAGTTGACCGCAAAAAATCAGAATCTGCCGTTTACCGTGGAAACCACTTCCAGTTTTTACCGCATAAAGGCCAAACTTCCGGCAGCATTCAATGGCAGCTTCGCCAGAATCAATGCCAGCGTCAAGGCTGTGCTGGGGTGTGACGATCAGATGGGCTGGCTGGTAAAAGTTGCTCAGAAATAGCTCAAATAAAAGATAAAGGCGTCCGAGCCGGTCGTCCTTTCCAAGCCTTTGTCCAAGAGTGCTTAATAAGGCACCTTGAGGTTGTTTTTCATCCAGATGTCAAACGGTTGCCGGGCATTGGGCAGGTCTAAATGCAGCATGGTGATTTTACGCTCGGACGGCGACACGGCAATCTCATCATAAATGAAGCTGTCGTCAAAATTGGCGGCAGCGGCTTCATGCCGCGTGCAGCCGAAATACACTCTTTCCATCCTGGCCCAGTAAATGGCGCCCAGACACATAGGGCAGGGCTCGCAGCTGGTGTACAGAATGCAGCCGCGCAACTGAAAGTCATTCAATTTTTTGCAGGCCATGCGGATGGCCATGATCTCGGCATGCGCCGTCGGATCCATTGTACGGGTAACGCCGTTGGCGCTGGCCGCAATCACCTGATCGTCTTTTACGACGACCGCGCCGTAGGGACCGCCTGCGCCGGTAATCGCATTGTTGACGGCCAGATCAATGGCTTGCCGCAAAAATTCCTCGTGCATTTAGAGCCCTAAAGGATTTTCAGGATCGATGCCGTCCATAAAGGGCAGGCGCCGATCCTGGTTGGTCAACTGATAGACTTTTCCCAGCCAGTTGTTGAATACGGCTTTGGCCGTGTCGCGCCAGGTGTTGTCGATATGTTCCAGAACCAACGCTTCGGGAAAGACATCCAGCGGCCGGCCGGTTTTTCTGGCCGATCGGACATGTTGTTCGTAGTCGGTAAATACCTGCCGGACATAAGTATTGAAATAATGCTCGGGAAAAGGCGGGTATTCATCGATTTCGGCCCGATAAAAACGCATGACTTCCCGCTTGTATTCTTTCAGCAGGCTGATGTCGTCGTATTCAGGATGGCCCTGGAAATAAACGATGCGGAAGCCGTCCGGGCTGACGGCCAAGTGTGCGCCGGCTTCCTTGCTGACAACCAGGACCTTGAGCCCATGCTGTTCCATATCGCTCTGGAATATTTCGTTGAAACGGGAATGCGGCACGTCAAAGCGCGTATTGATTTCAGCCACTAGCGGGTGCTTGCGGTCGGTGACTTTATGCGCAAAGACGCCCCAACGCTTGGCCGGCAGGCGCGTACGCTCTATGCCATAACAGTATTGGATCAAGGCATGCGTGGCGAGACAGGAGCAAAGCACCGAGGTTACGTTTTCCTTGGCCCAGGAAAACACCTCCGTTAGCGGCTGCCAGAAGTCCTCTTCAGGCAATCTCGGATGAGTTACGTTAGCGCCGCTGATGATCAAGGCGTCCAGGCCGTCCTGTTTGATTTTTTCAAACGATTCATAGTATTTGTCGATGTGGGCCTGCGCCTCGGGGCCTCTGGGCAGGCCATCGATCGTGAATGGATGAACATGGAATTGCGTGATTTGATTGCAAGCGCCGACCAATCGGAAAAATTGTCTTTCCGTGGCTTCCAGCGCAGCGTCGGGCATCATATTGAGCAGGCCTATATGCATCTCCCGTATGTCTTGATGACTGGCGCGGTCCGGCGCCAGGATTTCTTCGCCTTCTTCTCGAAGACGCTGGAAAGTCGGTAAGTCAGAGTGAGCGACTAATGGCATAGTTTTTCTTCGTTAATTGGATTGCTGCCTGGCAATCGCATCGGCAATCAATCTGATAAAGTCGTCTTCGTCTTTCACTTCGGCGACATCGCGCGCGTCGACGGTATAGCCATACTGTTCGGCGATCGCTTCATAGCGGGGCAGACGGGATTTGAACAATTCAGGGAAGACCCAGGTGACAAATTCATTGGGCGGTATGGCATTAGGATCAGCGTAGCCATGCAGCGACATGAATTCGGCCAGCTTTTCATCAAGAAACGCTTCCCGGTAATAGAGCGGCTTGGGATCGGTTTTGGCGCGCTCGATGATGATCTGCTCCATGGCCGGCGGAATTTTGATATAGATTATCAAGGTATTTTGGGCCAGGGTCTCCAGCACTTCCGGGCTGTCCAGCTCGCAAACGCTGCCGCCGGCGTCATTGATGAAGTGCTTGTAGCCGTAGATGTCTTCAGCCTTGTGAATAAACTCCGGCACATCATTCATGGCTGCGATTTCAGCCTGATGGTGCAGTTTTTGCCGACGCTTGAACTCCTGTAAGGATAAACCGCCCAGTTCGGGATTGCCGAGTTTGCCGAGAAAAGTCGATACAGGCGCGAGGTTGTCCACGGTTATCTTGTTGGCGATATAAATGGAATCGGACAGCAGCAACTCGCGCAGGAACGGCACACGCATGGCCTGGCGCTTGATATTATCCAGGATCGGCTCTTCCAGGTATTTCGTGCCTATCCGGTAGTCGCCGGAATAGTGAAACCATTTGGATTTCGGCAGCTTATTAGCCAGCGTGGTTTTCCCCGCACCGGACATTGCCAGCAGGGTAACTCTTTTCGTTTGCCAGTCCAGGAATTCCCGGGGACTCATTTTCATGTGATAAATTCCTAATTAATCCAGATAATCTTCGATATCCATATCGTCAGGGCTAGGCCGATGGTCGTCAGGGTCCGTATAACCCAGATCGTCGTTTTCGAGATCATCAAAAGGCGCGCTCCAGTCCTCTGGGTCCTCGATATAATCAAAGGTCGAGTTATACCAGCTGTCATGATCGTATTCGCCGATATCGCCGTTATAATATTGGACTTCGATTGAATCGTCGCTTTCTTCAATCGCAACGACTTTAAACATCAGATTGTTCTCTACGTCTTTATACCAGCTTCCAATAATAGGGTCTGCTACTGTTGTCATGGTGTTACCTCAATGCTTGTTGCGACGTTACAAGAAAATAATCGATATTATTAACAATGACAGAAAAAATACCAAAATATTTTGTCTTGGCAAAAGGGCGCACGCGCCTTGCCGCATGGCAAAAATGGCGTCCAGAAGATCGTGCCTGATCAGCGGTTATCAGGATAAACTTATTGGTAGAAAAAACGCAAGTAGGGGCTATGCCTTATTAAGTCAGGATAAACGCATCGGTAGGCGCGGACAGGCGGTTCAAGCTCACGGAGCAAAAACGGCAGGCAAAAAAAATGCGGCTGTTAAAGCCGCATTTGAAGAAGGATATAATTCTAAAGTCTCTAAAAGAGATCGCATCTCAAGAATTGAGAGTATATTAGCGGCAAATGATAAGTGCTGGAATGTGGCAGATTGTCGCGTGACAGATTGCCGCAGTGCTAAAGCGCGTTTTTTGTCCATGAATTTAACAGGCGGGTAAGCGTTCTTGCCGAAGCGCGCGCTTTTCAGGGCGGCAATTTATTGATCAAGGCAGTGAATAATGAAACATTTTATTTTAGCGATAACGGGGCCAACGGGCCGGATGCGCCAGATCAGCCGTCATCAGGAGTCAGCCTATGCAAATACGGACGTTTGAGGCGAAAGACCAAGATGGTGTTGTCAAGCTATGGCAGGAGTGCAATCTGGTTGTGCCGTGGAACGATCCCTACAAGGACATCCAGAGAAAATTGAAAGTGGACCCGGATCTGTTCATTGTCGGTGAGATAGCGGGCGGTATTATCGCAACGGTCATGGGCGGTTATGAAGGCCATCGGGGCTGGATCAACTATCTGGCTGTTGCCCCGGCGCATCAGCGAAAAGGCTACGGCCGTCAGCTCGTGGCGTCTGTTGAGGCGCTCATCAAGCAGAAAGGCTGCCCCAAAATAAATCTTCAGGTCCGTCAGACCAATACTGACGTGATCAAGTTCTACGAGGCAATCGGGTATAAAAACGACAATGTCATCAGCCTTGGCAAGCGGCTTGAGAGCGATAACTAGAGATAGCGCGGCGGCGCTGCTGAAAGCGTCGCGACTGACGGACTAGGTTTTGTCCGTTAATGTCGCCAGTAAGGTAAACAAACTGGCAGGCGTTACGGGTTTGAGCAGGTGATAGTCGAAGCCGGCGGTCTTTGATTGTTCATGGTCTTCAGGCTGCCCATAGCCGCTAATGGCGACCAGGAGCGCTTGCTGCGTTTCCGGCAGTTCGCGCAATCGCTTTGCCACCTCGTAGCCGCTCAGATCAGGAAGCCCGATGTCCAGCAGGACAGCTTGAGGGCGGAACGTCTGCGCTTTCTCTATGCCTTTCAATCCGCGGTCTGCAGTATCGACTTCGTGCCCTTCTATTTGCAGCAGCAGGGCAAGGCTTTCCGTCACATCGGGATTGTCGTCTATCAGCAGGATACGCAACTTGACTGCCGGCGGAGCGGCTTCGGGCGGCGTTGATTGGATGACTGCGGCATAGGATAGCGGCAAGCGCATAGTGAATTCGCTGCCTTGTTGATTGCCTGCGCTGTATGCAGTGACCGTGCCTCCGTGCATCTCCACAAGTCTGCGCGTCAGCGGCAGCCCAAGTCCGAGACCGCCCTGAGAGTGGGCCAAGGTCGAATCGGCCTGGGTAAAAAGTTCAAAAATACAGGGCAGAATTTCCGGCGAAATGCCTGACCCGTTGTCTTGCACTTTAATGACCAGATCGCCATTTTCCTGTATTACCATCAGAGATATCTTGCCTCCCTCGTTGGTGTATTTGGTGGCGTTGTTCAACAGGTTAGATAGTGCCTGAGTCAAGCGGACGCGGTCGCCTTCTATCCACATGGGCGTGTCAGAACGCGCAGTGACCAGCTCCTGATGGCGTGCGTGTATCAGCGGCGCATTGGTTTCTATGGCGCTGTCTATAATCTCATTGAAATCGACATGATCGATCTTCAGCGTGATCTTGTCCTGCATGATGCGCGCAACATCCAGCAAGTCATTGAGCAATGACGCCATATGGCTGACTTGGCGGTCGATGATTTTGCTGCACCAGGCCAGTGTAGGGTTTTCGGAATGCTGGGTTTTTAGCACCTGTACGGCATTACGGATAGGTGCCAGGGGGTTTCTGAGTTCGTGGCCCAGCATGGCCAGAAATTCGTTTTTCCGGCGGTCTGCCTGTTGAAGGGCTATTTCCATCTGCTTGCGCTCGGTGATTTCATGAATGGTGATAATAAAGCAGCGAGGCTGGCGCTCACTGGTGATTGCGCTGATGCCGAGAATTGCCGGAAATTTCACGCCGTTTTTCTTGAGGCCCTCCAGTTCGCGCTTGACGCCGGTAATTTGGACGCCGCGCTCATTGCGGCGGGCGGATGGGGCTTCGTACTCGCTCCAGTCGAATTGGGGTATCAATCGGCTGATATGGGAGCCGGGTAATTCTTCGGCAGAAAAGCCGAAAACGCTCTCGGTGGCGGCATTCACGGAATTGATAATGCCCTGCTGGTCAATTTTAATGATAACGTCGAGCACGTTATCGAAGATGGCGCGCAGATCCGCTTCGCTTTTGCTTAGCAGTTCTTCCGTTTCTTTCAGGTGATGTATGTCCGTGAGCGCCAGCCTGAAAAGCTTCTCTTTCTGGACTGTTTGAGGCAAGCCATCGAGTTTGACCCATAATGTTTGTCCGTCACTTCTGCGCAAACGTAATTCGCAGCTTTGAACGCTCTGATGATTTAACAGGGCCCACCGATAGAAATATAAAATATCCTGATCGGAATCCAGCACAAACTCAGCAAAGGATTTATTGATAATGGCCTGTTTTTCGACGCCGAGTAGGTTGGCTAGCGTCATGTTGGCGTTAAGAATGATGCCTTCACTGTTGACCGTGAGGTAGCCGACTGGGGAAAAGTCGTAAAAATCGAAATATTCCTGCGTTGTGTCCTGAAGTTGTTGCTGGGTCTTCAGTAGCTCGTCGTTTTGTAATTCCAGTTCGATGCGATGCGTATCCAATTCCTGCAACAGTTCATAAAGTTCCTCTATGGAATGAGAGGGTGACAATGGCTCGGGCGCAGCTAAGAGCTCTTTCGCCCGTTGCCTCAGTTCATAGAATTTATCCACTTTATTTAGCATAGGTACAATCCTGATACATCGATAGGTTCTGTTAACGCAATAGCGGCAGTACGACAATCACGTTGTCGTAATTCAACTGGCCCTCATCACCGGGCACCACGCACTCCAGATGCAAAGCCAATGGGTTTCCCTGCAGGTCTTCGCAATGACATTCAAGGCTGACTTTGTCTTTCCGGTTCCAGATGGCTAGCAGTTGCGTTATAAAAGGCTGGATTGAACGCCGGGTGAGCAATTCCTGGATGCTCGCTGCCAGCTTTTCTTTGTCATCCGCTTTGAATAATCCCATGGCCGCATTATTGACATGGGAAATTTGCACTTTTTTTAGCAGGTCTTTCAGCTTCTGCGGGTGTTTATCCAGATATTCCGCAAGGTCAGCTACACCTTGATCACGCAGCGCGTGCAAAGTCTGTTCAACCTTGGAAAAATCGTTTTCCCACATCGGAACGGGGCAGAAATCGATCATGCGTTTATAGCGTTTTTCATTGTTGATGAGAGCCTGCTCGACCTCTTTCCGGACACTAATATCTTCAAAGGTGATGACTACACCATCAATAATATTGTTGGTGGTGCGATAAGGGAGGATGCGTACACAAAAACACCGGCCTTGATCATCGCAGATTTCCGATTCATGCTTATTGAGCGTTCTCAGCACTTCACCGGCAAGACCCGGCAAATTCGGATCTTGCAAAGATGAAGAAAAGTGGGAGATCGGACGTCCGATATCGTTTGCTTCCAGTTTAATCAGTTCTTTTACTTTGGGCGTAAAACGGCGGATACAGAATTTGGTGTCCAGAAACAGCGTGGCAATCTGAGTGCTGTCAAACAGGTTTTTCATATCGTCATTGGCGGACTGCAATTCTTCGATTCGGCTTTGCAGCTCTGCATTGACGGTCACGGTTTCTTCATTCAGCGACTGCAATTCCTCTTTTGACGTTTCCAGCTCTTCATTCATGCTTTGCAACTCCTCATTGGTGGATTGGAGTTCTTCGTTGGTGGATTTGAGCTCTTCATTCGAGGTTTCCAGTTCTTCGATGGTGGTCTGCAGGCTTTCCTTAGTGAAATCCAATTGCTGCTGCAGCTTCGCGACTTCTTCTGTCTTGGTCGGCAAGGCCTTGGAAGCTTCTGTTTTTATCAGACTCTCCATCGGCACCTCTTCGAAAGCCACCATGACAAGTCCGGGAATGGGCGAAAACTCCATGATGGGGCTGATCGTCATGACCACGCTGATCTGGCTGCCGTCCTGCTGGATGGCATAGACTTTTTTCTGCACTTTCTTTCGGGTCTGGGACGCTTGACGAATTCCGGAGGCCAATTCTGTTTTTAATCCGAAACGTGCCATGTCGACGATATTGATGCTGATCTTGCCTTCCGCAGGTTCTAAATACTTACCCAATCTGCCATGCACATAGATGATGTTGCTCTTGGTGTCGATAATGGCGCACGGCGGCACCGAACTGTGCCTGAGAATGGCTTCGACCAACTGCATGACACTTAATTCTGCTGTTTTCTGAGTGATGTCGAGCATTTTTATATCCTCGCCGAGGATCGGATGAGCAGGCTCAAGAAGATGCAGAGCCCTAGGAATACTTTCCGCCACTTTGGTTCGCCGGAAAATTTTCCATTTTTTATCCAACACGGAAAAAAAATGATTGGATTGGCCAGTCGTTTCCGAAGGGCCCAAAAACATAATGCCCCCCTCTTTTAAGCTGTAATGGAATGTCTGCAGCATTTTTCTTTGCAATTCCGATCTGAAATAAATCAGCAGATTTCTGCAACTGATAATATCCAGCTTGGTAAAAGGCGGATCGCTGATGATATTTTGAGGTGCGAAAACCACCATTTCCCGAATGGATTTTTTAATCCGGTAGTTGCTGTCTTCCCTGACAAAAAAGCGTTTGATGCGCTCAGGGCTGACATCGACATTTTCGATGCCGGACAGGTAAAGTCCGCGACGGGCTTTTTCAATGGCATTCTCATTAATGTCGGTGCCGAAAATCTGCACGTTAATGTGATGTTTTATATTATCGAGACATTCCTGAATAATAATCGCCATGGAATAGGCTTCTTCGCCCGTGCTGCAGCCGGGAACCCAGACACGCAGGGTATAATTGCTGGGTTTTTGACTAAGAAATGACGGCAGGATCTTTTGCTGGAGCACATTATAGGCTTCAGAATCTCTAAAAAAATTTGTTACGCCAATGAACAATTCATTGGCCAGAATGGCAATCTCCTGTTCATCTTTTTGCAAAAGTGCGACATAGTCCGCCATATTGGCAGTCTGACGCAATTGCATGCGCCGCTCGATGCGCCGGCAGATCGTGTTTCTTTTGTACATCGAGAAATCGTGGCCGGTCTGATTGTGAATCAGAAAAAATATTTTTTGCAGAAAAACGTCGATATTCTGTAATTGGACGATGTGGCGGTCATTGGTATCTTCCCGATATTGAGCGTATTGGATGAGTTGGGTCGGCATTTTGTCGGGCGACAGTATGTAGTCGGTGATGCCGGTATTGATGGCGCTTTTCGGCATACCGGCATATTGGGCGGACGCTTCATCCTGCACGATCACGAGTCCGTTTGCCGCCTTGATTTCCATCAAACCCCGACTGCCATCGGAGCCGGTGCCCGACAATACGATGCCAATGGCTCTGCCGCCCTGGTCCTGAGCCAGCGAACGGAAGAAAGTGTCTATGGGTAAGTGGCTGAAACGAGGAGACTCCAGTTTCGTCAGATGCAATCTTTTGTTGAAAATGGACAAGCTTTTATTGGGCGGAATAACGTAGATATGGTTCGGCTCAACCTGTGCACCGTCAGTAATCTGGGTAACTTTGATTGCCGTGTGTTTTTGCAACAGGTCGGGCAACAGGCTGACGTGATTGGGGTCTAAGTGCACAACAACTATAAAAGCGAATTCTTTGTAGGCCGGCATGGCTTCAAAGAACTCTTGCAGCGCTTCCAGGCCGCCTGCCGAGGCGCCGATGCCCACAATAAGGAATGATTGATCAAATGACGAATTTTTTTTCACTGATATAAACGATTCAATTACTGATCAAAATAAACAATCGGCCTCGATATTTTCCATCTGCAAGTTCGGGCCGAATCTAGCAGTTGCCGATCTTTTGGCGAATTATGACTGAACTCAGCCCGATCCTAGCATAAAGGCAAACCGATCCATCCGTTCTTGTAGTCTATGAATGTCTTATAGACGATAGCGGGGGAGAAGGCGTTTGCGGCTATAAATATCTCGAATCACCTGAATATAATCCGCTTGGTATCAGCTCTGGCTCTTTAAAGCTGAAAACGAACAGGATATGAAAGAAGTTTTCCGGGACGATTTTATGTATCCCTTTATTCCAAGGAATAAACTTTTCTCAGCTTACTTTTCGGCCAGCGCTTACTTACCGAATAATAAAGATTTAGTAATGATGAACAAGTATAAACAGCCTACTGACTTATGAATATAAGTGATTTCACTGAGATTGCATTGGCATTCGAAATACTTAGGCATTACATGGGGTTAAGCCAAACAAAGGTATCGCTGCAAACTGTTCATGGAATGCGGTGCGGGCTGCCGAGCGCATTCCGCCGCTGAGCGAGATGGAAAAGATGATGCGCGCAAATGACGATAAGGCGGCAGCGCAGCAATGCGTGATTACAGGTACAGATCACAGAATCGCATCTAAAGCACACTCAAGAAGCGGCTCTCGATCATAAGATGTTTGCTCACACCCTGAGATCTCTCCCACGTCCATAGCTTGGCCAATATTCACAGATTGGATCGGCAGTCTTGTCTAAAGCAGCGTGATACACGAGATACAGGCTCTCGCGTGCATGAATAAAACTGAAACGGCGGGCAAAAAAATGCGGCCGCGAAGGCCGCATTACAAAGGAGGATATAATTCTAAAGACTCTAAAAAGAGTTTGCATCTCAAGAATTGAGATTATATTAGCAATAAATAATATTCTTTAGAATGTGGCAGATTGCCGCGTGGCGGATTGTCACAGGTCAGGCGGCATCGTTTTGCAACAGATTGCTCAGCTTGGCGAAATCGCTCAGCGAAATCATTTCGGCCCGCAGCGTCGGATCGATGTTCAGGGCTTCTATATCTTCCTCGGCAATGAGTGTTTTCAGGGAATTGCGCAGCGTCTTGCGCCGTTGCGAGAAAGCTTGCGTGACGACTTTGTTGAGTTTGGCAATATCGTGGACTTCAACGGGCGGCTGCTGATGCGGGATCAGTCGGACGATCGCCGACATGACCTGGGGCGGCGGATCGAAGCTTTCGGGCGGGACATCAAACAAAAGTTCGGTTGCGCAGTGATACTGCATCATGACGCTGAGCCTGCCGTACTTCTTGCTGCCGGGCGCTGCGCAAATCCGGTCGACGACTTCCTTCTGCAGCATGAAATGCATGTCCTGTATGCAGGACGCATTATCCAGCAGATGGAACATCAGTGGCGTGGAGATGTTGTAGGGCAGGTTGCCGACGACGCGCAGTTTCCGGCTGTCGTCGGCAAGCGAGGCGAAATCGAATTTCAGGGCGTCGGCGCTGTGTATGCGCAGGTTGTCGCGCTGCTTGAATTTTTCCCTGAGCAGCGCGACCAGATCCCTGTCGAGTTCGACTACATCAAGGCTCACGCCTTCTTTCAGCAGCGGTTCGGTCAGCGCGCCCTGGCCGGGGCCGATTTCGACCCAATGCTCGCCGGGCCGGGCCTGCAGGCTGGAAATAATGTCGTAAATAATCCGGTAATCGTGCAGAAAGTTCTGACCGAAGCGTTTGCGTGGTATATGGGCCATGTTATCGAGTCGTGTTGGTTGCCATGAGTAATGCGGTTTCTATGGCGCTGAGCAGGCTGCCGATTTCGGCTTTGCCGGTGCCGGCCAAATCCAGGGCCGTGCCGTGGTCCACGGACGTGCGGATGATCGGCAGGCCCAGCGTGATGTTGACGGCCTGCCCGAAGCCCATGTGCTTGAGCACGGGCAGTCCCTGGTCATGATACATGGCTAGTACGGCATCGGCCGATGCCAGATATTTCGGCGTGAACAGCGTGTCGGCCGGCAGCGGGCCCTGCAGGTTCATGCCCTGTTTGCGCAGGCTGTCGAGCACCGGCTCAATGACTTCGATCTCCTCGCGCCCGAGGTGGCCGCTCTCGCCGGCATGCGGATTCAGGCCGCAGACCAGGATGCGGGGATTGGCCAGCTTGAAGCGCGAGCGCAGGTCCTGATCCAGTATGCACAGGACGGCTCTCAGCCGCGAATGGGTGATGGCCGCGCTGACTTCCGACAGCGGCAGGTGGGTCGTGACCAGCGCCACGCGCAGGCCGGGCGTGGCCAGCATCATGACTGGATGCCCGCCGGTCATGTCGGCAATGTATTCGGTATGGCCGCTGAAGGTAAAGCCGGCGTCATTGATGATGCCTTTGTGCACGGGGCCAGTCACCAGCGCATCGAATAAACCCTCCATGCAGCCTTTGGTCGCTTTCGTGATCGTTTTCAGGACGTAGCGGCTGTTGGCCGGGTTTAAGCGGCCGCACTGGGCCGGTTCCGCCAGTTCAACGGGCAGCACGGTCAGGCAGCCGGCCTGCTGAGGCGTTGGCGGCAGTGTGCTGTCAAAGGTTTTTATACTGATTTTCAGACCCAACTGTTGAGCGCGCTGTTCCAATAAATCAGGGCAGGCGATGGCGACGATTTCACACGGCAAATCCTGCTGGGCCAACTGAACGCAGAGATCGGGGCCGATGCCGGCGGGTTCGCCCGGCGTCAAGGCGAGACGTTGTAGGGATGAGCTGGCGGTCATGATGCTCCAGGTAAAAATGAATGATTTTTACAGTATAAAGAATTAAGCGGATTATTCCATCTGAATCGAGCCGGCCTTTTCTTGGTCCACTTTTTTCAGGAACGGCGCGATGAGCAGCGAGCCCAGAAAAATCAAAGCAATGAGCTGAAACAGATTGTTGAAAGTCATGACTTCCGCTTCACGCATGGCCAGCGCGGTAATCTGTTTCAATGCCGCCGAGGAAGGCTCGGATAAGTTAAATTGGCCCATCGATTCAGCGAGCCCTTCCCACAGTTGCTGCGCCGGATAGTTGGTGGCTGTCATCGATTCGCGCAAGTCCGCATAATGGCTTTTCGTCAGATAGCTGACCAACGTATTGGCCACGGCCAGTCCGATCGCGCCGCCCAGGTTTCGCATCAGGTTATAAAGGCCGCTGGCGTTTTTGACTTCTTCGACCGGCAGCAGGCCTAACGCCAGCGTATTGATGGGCAGAAAGCACAGCATCAGCGCGGTGCCGCGAATGGCTTGCGGCCAGAAGAATTCCCAATAGCCTGATTCGGCCGTCAGCCCGGCATTCAGCCAGCAGCCCAGCGCGAACAGGCCAAAGCCCAGGCACAGCATCCAGCGCAAATCCATTTTTTTCTCCAGCGGGCCTGCGATAAACGCCGACAGCAGCTGGAACAGGCCGACCACCATCAGGTAATAGCCGATTTGCAGGCTGTTGAGGCCTTTGACGCTGCCCAGGTAAATCGGCACCAGATAAATGATCGAAAAAAGCCCGATGCCCAGCACGAAGCTGTACAGGCAGCCGACGGCAAAATTGACATTGCGGAAGGCGCGCAGATCGATGATCGGATGCGGATTTTTTAATTCCCAGATCAGCATGGCGATGCCGCTGACCGCCGCGACCAGGGTCAGCGTCATGATCAGGCGATCCTCAAACCACTGGTAACGCACGCCTTCTTCCAGCACATACTGCATGCAGCCCAGGCAAACCGCGATCAAAACAATGCCGATGAAGTCGATTTTCTGCAGCAGATGCCACTCGGGCTGATCGATGTCAACGGTCAGCCAGACCAGTACGCAGACCACGATGCCCGGCACCACGTTGACCAGAAACAGCGATTGCCAGCTGTAGGTTTCGGTCAGGTAGCCGCCCAGGATCGGGCCGGCAGTCGGCGCGATCGTCACGATCAGGCCCAGTACGATGGTCATGGCCGGCTGCAGGCGCGGCGGGAACATGATGAAGATGACCGTGAAGGTGACCGGAATCATCGCGCCGCCCAGAAAGCCTTGTATCAAGCGGAAGATGACCATGGACGGCAGGTTCCAGGCGAATGCGCAGAACAGGCTGGCCAGCGTGAACCCGCCGGCCGAGATAGCGTACAGGTAGCGCGTCGAAAAAACCCGTCCCAGCCAGCCGGACAGGGGAATGATGATGACTTCGGCGATCAGATAAGAAGTCTGCACCCAGGCAATTTCGTCCTGCGTGGCGGACAGCCCGGCCTGTATTTCCTTGAGCGAACTGGCGACGATCTGAATGTCCAGAACCGCCATGAAAACGCCGACCGCCATGCTGAAAAAGCCGATCCACTGCGTCGTGGTCAGCCCGGCTTCCTCAGTCCGGCTTTGTGCTTCTTCCGGCTGGCTTGGTAATTCCGGCTGTTCTTGTAATTGCGCTGACATACGTTACAGGACTTTAACCTTGGCTTCGGCGGACAGGCCCGGCTTCAGCAGGCTGATGTCTTGGCCGGCGTCGAAGACAATCTTGACCGGTACGCGGCGCACGATTTTCGTGAAATTGCCGGTAGCGTTTTCGGGCGGCAGGATGCTGAATTCGGAACCGCTGGCCGGCGCAAAGCTGTCGACTTTGCCGTGCAGCTCAAGTCCGGGATAGGCGTCCACCTTGATCGATACGGCTTGTCCCACACGCATGTGTTCCAGCTGGGTTTCCTTGAAATTGGCTTCGACCCATATTTTATGGTTTTCTATCAGGTAGGCCAGCGTAATGCCCGGACGGACCAGCTGCCCGCGCTGCACACCGCGCTTGCCGATGATGCCGTCGGTCGGCGCGCGTACTTTGGTATGGTCGAGTTCTATTTGGGCCAGCGTCAATCGGGCCTGGATATTTTTCAGGCGCGCCTCGGTTTCGGCGATTTCAATATCGAGCGTAGTCAGCTGATTGCGTTCCGCCGTCAGCGTCGAATGTGTGGCTTTGAGTTCGGCGCCGGTCTGCTTGGATTCCGACTGGATCTTGTCGAGCGACTGGGCAGGGGCCGAGCCTCGGTTGATCAGATTGGTAAAACGGTATAAATCCTTCTGGGTTTGTTCCTGTTTCGCTTGCGATGCGGTTATGTTGGCTCTGACGGCCTCTATGCGCGCATGCTGTGATGTTTTCATGGCCTGGAGGCGATCGATGTGCGCCATTTCGGCCGCAATATCCGCTTCGGCCTGAGCGACTTTGGCCTGGTAATCGCGGTCGTCTATCGTGACCAGCACATCGCCCTGTTTGACGGCCTGATTGTCATCGATGGCCAGTTCTGTCACATAGCCCTCTACCTTGGGACTGATCAGCACGATATTGGACCTCAAGTAGGTATTGTCGGTGGCTTCATACTGACGGCGGTCAAGCAGCCAATAGCCGACCGCGGCGACGATGACAACAATAAATAGTAAGCCTAATAAAATGGATCGGGAGCGTTGCATAAACTACCTTGATAAACTAAACGGTTTAGTTTAGTCTAGCTCATCCGTTTTATTTATCAAAATAGTTTTCTTTCGATGATTTCAAAATCCATTGATCCCAAGCGGCAAGCCATTATCGAGGCGGCCACACGCATGTTTCTGGCGCACGGCTACCGGAATGTCAGCATGGATAAAATTGCACAGGCCGCGCCTGTTTCCAAAGCCACGCTGTACAATCATTTTGACAGTAAGAATGCGCTGCTGGCCGCTGTCGTTTCAAACCTATGCGCTTCTTTGCTGCAAACCATGAGCGAAGCCGTCATCGACTCGGATGATGTCGAAAAGAACCTGAAAAAAATCGCCGCGTCGTTTATGGATCTGTTTTTTTCGGAAGACGGGATGGCCGGTTACCGGCTTTTCATTACCGAAAGCCGCGATTTTCCCGAACTGGGGCAATTGGTTTATGAAAGCGGCGCATTGCCGGCCTTGACCGGGCTGGAAAATTATCTGCGCCGGCTGAATGACGACGGCCGCTTTAGCATTGCCGATCCGGTGTTCGCGGCGAATGCCTTCTTCAACTTGCTGAAAGGCGACTTGTATTTTCCTTGCTTGCTGGGAATCAGGCCGTTGCCTTCGGGTGACGAAAAAAACCGCGTGATTAATGAAGTCATTCCTTTTTATCTGCAGGGCATTTTGCATGCTGACCAATAATAAACCTCTGTGCGCTAGCCTAATCAGTGTTTTGGTGACCACTGCGCCTGCCGTATCGGCCGAAACGCTGGAAGAGGCCTGGAACAGCGCCATTGATAATAACCATCAGATCAAGGCTGCCAAAATCGATACATCGGCAGCCGAAGAGCAGTTGAATTCAGCCAAGGGACAGCGGCTGCCGGAACTTAATGTCAGCAGCGGTTATACCCAGCGCAGTGAAACGCCGGGTGCCGTGACGCAAATAGACGGCAGAACGGCCCAGTTCAATACTCAGCAGCCGGGCAATATGGACGCACAGGCCATCGCGACGCTGCCCATTTATACCGGAGGCCGCATCAGTCACGACATCAACGCCGCCGAGGCATCCCTTCAGGCTGCGCAGCACAATGAAACCACGGCCCAGCTGGATATAAAAATGCAGGTGGCTGAGGCTTATATCGCGGTATTGCGCGCCGAAAGCTCGCTGCAAGTCGCAAAAAGCCATGTCGACAGCCTGAAAGCGCATGTTGTCGATGTCAATAATCTGTTCGATCAGGGCATGGTGGCCCGCAATGACGTGCTGGCGGCGAACGTGGAACTGGTCAATGCTGAGCAGCAGGTCGTGCAGGCCGGCAATCGGCTCGATATCGCCAAGGCCAGCTATAACCGTCTGCTGGACCGCAATCTTGAAGATGAGGTCAAACTGGTGAAACAATTTCCGGAAATGCCCAAGGAAGATCTGAAAGCGCTGAATAATGATGCCTTGAAGCAGCGTTCCGAACTGGCCGTGCTGACGCGGCAAATCGAGTCTCTGGAGCAACAGGCGCAGAGCGTCAAGGCCGGCGTATTGCCGCAGGTCGCCATCAACGGCGGCTATCAGTACCAGGAAAACCGCTATCAGGCCGCTGAAAGCATGTGGCTGGTCAACGCCGGCGTCAAATGGAAACTGTTCGACGGCAGCACGCGCCACCAGAGCGATGCCATCAGCCGGCAGGCCATTTCCCTGAAGGAACAGCGCGACGACTTGACCAGCACTATCGGCCTGCAAGTGCGCCAGGCCTGGCTGGATTATCAGGAAGCCCGAAAACGCGTCGCCGTGACCCAACAGGCTATCGAACAGGCTGAAGAAAACATGAGAGTGACCACCGATAGCTATCAGCAGGGCCTGTCGACCAATACCGATGTATTGAAAGCCGAGGATCTGCGCACCACCTCGCATGACAATTTCAACAATGCCAATTACGATGCCGCGCAGGCTGTTCTGCGCCTGCGGCGTGCGGTGGGAGTATTGTAAATAGCAGTAATGCGCCAGCCTGATTCAGTATCGTGGACATCGCCATTACTACCCTCGGGGCATTCGTTATTCTTGTCGATATGTTGCCCGAATAAACTCAATATGTCAGCTCACGGCGCCTTATTGCGTGCCGTGAGCGCTCGACGGCTGCCTTATCAGTTCCTGGTCGACTGAAAGTCTATGGCCTCGTGACTGGATTTTGGTCTGTGAAAGTTTTCAAGAACTGCACGACCGCTTCTTCCTCCGCTTGAGTCAGATGCTGGTTTCCTATCACGCTAATACTTTGAGTCGTGGCATTCGGGAACTCGGGTTCCGGCCAGCAGTTAGCCGCAATCGCATCGCTGGCCCTCATGTCGCCCGGGCAACGGGTGATCGGCCCTCCTGGCCATGTTGCGGCTGTGCTGTTCGGGTCGGGCGTGGCGTTGGGATCATCCGTGCAGACTGGCGTCGAGGAGGAAAAGATGCTGATACTGGCGCAGCCTGCTTTGAAGACCAAGGACGTGTTGTAGAAGTGAACGATCTGCTCCAGGCTCTTGAAATAGCCGTTGTGGCCATAGGCTTTTATAAAGCCATCCGGGGCGGCTACATTGCGCAGAGTTGGGGCTCTGTTAGGTCCTGGCGGGATGGAAATCAAAGCTGATTGACCGGTGAGTTCCGGTCTGGCAGTACTTATGTGTGCGGTCAAACCCGTTATAACCCCTTTTCCCACTCCGGGGATCTCCGGATTAAAAGGCAGGCCAGTATGGTGATAGCGGTTGTCGGTGTAAAGCTGGTCCGGCTCCGTACCATCGGAATCGGCAGCGCCGCTGTTGTGGCATTCAGAGCAGCCGGCGTTTTTACCCTCAGGGTTTTGGCCTGAATCGTTGCGGCCATAAAACAGATCGTGTCCCAAATTTTCTGCGTCGGTAAAGCCGTCCAGCGGGAATTTTTTGTCGGCATCGGCTGCGAGCGCCTGGTCACGCCTGGAACTGAACTGGTTGACTTCGTCCGAAGCCTCCCAGGCTGCGAGAGCCAGTGCAATTCGCTTGAAACTAGTCTCAAGCCCTCCGGTACAGTCGATAGCTTCATCATAGGCGGCATTGTACAAATCTTTGTATGCAGCCGATTGGACTATCTCGCAAACACCCTGTTTGCTGATGTTATGCTCAATGGGACTCGGAAAGGGATTCAGGGCTTGATCTGCCAAAGGGCCAAGAAATTTTGCATACTCGGCCTGCTTTGCCGGCGGGATGTCATCCACTGTAACCGTAGCGCTGGCCCCGCCGTCCCCAATAGGGCTGGCCGATGGGGATGTTTTTCCGAAGCCTTCGGCGAAGCCGTTCCAGGTACTTCCACCCTGGAAGTTTCTGCCTATCAGCGCTTCCACTTGTGCAGGTTCTGTTATGGCTTCAAAATTATCAAGGCGTTGGAAACTAAAAGGCGGAGAAAATATTGCATAAGCGTTGCTCGGCGGCTTGATGACGCCTAGCGCCTGGGGTGCTGCGCCTGGTGCCACCACTATAGTGTTGTTGATGGCGGAATCAGGCAAGACCCAGCCTACTGCCGGATCATGGCATGAGGCGCAGGCCAGCGTGCCGGGATTGGATATCTTGTCGAAAAATACATTCTTGCCCAGTTGTTCTAAAGGTGTGAGCTCGGCTGCAGTCGTGCTGAAAGAGAGGAGTAGTGGAATGGCTGCAGCCGGTGTGGCGATCAAGGTTTGGCTTGCCTTAATAATCATATCGTTACCTCTAATTTTAATGCTGAATTTGAGGACTTCCACATTTTGCCTTTTACCTGTCGGTAGAAGGCAAGAATGAGGCGATCAAAAAAGGAAAAGCTGTATGTTTAAACGTGCAGGAGGCTGAATTTAAAATTTTTAAGCATTTCATCTGAACAATGCCTACTCAGGCAACCCAACCTCCTCGTTATGAAGCTACGCTTAAGGGATTGAAAAAACAACTGTTGAGAATACCTAGGTTCTGCTTGGGGCAGCGGGTAACGGGGCCTCAGCCATTTGAATCGAAATGCACACCCAAGGGAGAATTGACCAGGAACGGTATACGCTTTACGGTTTGCTATGGCTGGGCCAGCGGGTCTACAGGGAAAATGCCGGTGATTTTTCAAAGCGGTAGTGCGGATTTTCCCTAGTGGAGCTTCACTAGGGCGCATTGTCCGCCTCATTAAGCCGATGGCATAGTGTTTGAGCATCTAATCTGCTCTACAATCCTCATTTTTCAAATCCTCGCATAAAAAAGGGGCCGGTATACAAAAGAGCGGTGAAATACTGAGATATAACGGCTTTGCGCGTCATCATCCAGCTTATAGTTTTCGCAACGGATGTTATTCATCCTCTATACCCAGTTCCTTTATTTTCCGCGTCAGGGTATTGCGCCCATAGCCGAGCATAATCGCCGCTTCGTGGCGCTTGCCGTGCGTATAGTCTAATGCGGCTTTAATCAGCAGCGTTTCAACGGCCGGAATGATATGTTTGGCGATTTCAGGCTTTTTAGCCAGCAGCTGTTGATCTATCGAGGTTCTTAGCAACGACTGCCAATCGCTGCTTGTGGTGTCTTTCTCCGACTGGGTATGCAGCAGTTCGGGCGGCAGGTCATGGATATGGATTTCGCGGCCCGATGCCATGACCGTCATCCAGCGGCAGCAGTTTTCCAGTTGCCGGACGTTGCCGGGCCATTCCAGCGAGCTCAGGAAAGCCTCGGCTTCAGGTTTTAATGTTTTGATTTCAGTATTCAGTTCAAGCGCGGCCTGGCTCAGAAAATGGCGCAGCAGCAATGGGATGTCCTGCTTCCTGTCGCGCAATGGCGGAATGTGGATGCGGATGACATTTAGTCTATGGAACAAATCTTCGCGGAAGCGGCCTTCATTGACTAGCGCTTCCAGATTCTGGTGCGTGGCGGCAATGATGCGTACATCGACTCTTACAGATGAGTGAGAGCCGACAGGATAGAACTCGCCGTCGGCCAGTACGCGCAGCAGGCGCGTTTGCAGTTCGGCCGGCATGTCGCCTATCTCGTCCAGAAACAGCGTGCCGCCGTTGGCCTGTTCGAAGCGTCCGGCCCGACGGGCTTGCGCGCCGGTAAACGAGCCTTTTTCATGGCCGAACAGTTCCGATTCCATCAGGTCTTTCGGGATGGCGGCCATATTCAAGGCGATAAACGGTTTCTGGGCTCTCGGGCTGTGCCGGTGCAGGGCTTTGGCGACCAGTTCCTTGCCGGTGCCCGATTCGCCATTGATCAGCACGGTGATATGGGAGCGGGCCAGCCGGCCGATGGCGCGGAAGACTTCCTGCATGGCCGGCGCCTCGCCGATGATTTCCGGCGGAGTTTCGATCAGGGCGGTTTCTTCATGGCCGCGTGCCCGTTCCCGCTGCTGGCGGCTATGCACGCAGGCGCGATGTGCGAGATCGACGACTTCCTTGATATCGAAGGGTTTGGGCAGATACTCGAAGGCGCCGCCGTGGAATGCCGAGACCGCGCTTTCAAGATCGGAGTGCGCGGTCATGACGATAACCGGCAGGTCAGGATGGCTGTGCTGGATTTTATCGAGCAATTTCAGGCCATCCATGCCGGGCATGCGGACGTCGGTCAACAAGGCATCAGGCGACTCATGCTGCAAGGTCTCCAGCAATTCTTGCGCGCTGGAAAAGCTGCGCGTCATGATGGCGGCTTTTTCAAACGCTTTTTCAAGAACCCAGCGTATGGATTTGTCGTCATCGACGATCCAGACGGTGTCAAGACTATTCATGGCCGGGCTCCACGGGTAAAAAGACCGAAAATACAGTACGGCCGGGCTCGCTGCTGCATTCGATCAGGCCGTTATGCTGATTAATCAGGGATTGCGCTATCGATAAACCCAGCCCGGTGCCTTCCGCGCGCCCCGTAATCATCGGATAAAAGATCTGGTTCAGCATGTCGGCGTCTATGCCGGGGCCGTAGTCGATAATGTCGATCTTGACGGCCAGTTTATAGCGTTTCCGGCCTATGGTCATCTGCCGGTGTATGCGCGTTTTGATCATGATTTCACCTTTGCTCTCCATAGCCTGTGCGGCGTTCCGGGCGATATTCAGGATGGCCTGGATAAGTTGGTCTTTGTCGGCCTGAATCTCGGGGATGCTGGGGTCATAGTCATGCTTGACTTTGAGGCCGGCGGACTCGGCTTGCACGAGCTGCCTGACGCGCTCCAGCACTTCATGAATGTTCAAGGCTTTTTTATCGGGCAACTTGTTGGGGCCCAGCATTTTATCCATGAGCCCCTGCAGCCGGTCTGATTCGGCGATGATGATTTGCGTGTACTCCTTGAGCTCCGGTTCGTGCAGCTCCAGGTCCAGCAGTTGAGCCGCGCCGCGCAGGCCGCCCAGCGGGTTCTTGATTTCATGGGCCAGTCCTCTGACCAGCAGCCGGGCTGTATTTTGCTGATGCAGCTGCTGTTCTTCTTTCGATATGCGCAGGTGGGTGTCGACCTGCTGCAGTTCTACCAGGATTTCCTCCAGTTGCTGCTCCTTGATGAGCGGCGTGGCGCTGAAGTTGATCGTGACAGTCTGCGCCATGCGGTCCAGGGTCAGCTCACGATCGAACAGCGGTTCCTCCATCGTCAGACATTGCTGCAGGTTCAGTAACAGGGCCGGGTCGGAAGACCTGAACAAATCCTGAGCAGTAAGGCCTATCAAATGACGCGCACTGTCGGCCAACAATATTTCGCCTGCTGTATTGATGTAGGTGAGCTTCAATTCATGATCAAACAGCAAAATGGCTTCGTTAAGATGTTCAAGTATGCGTTTATACACGGTTCCTCTAGGGGCTGTATTGATGCTGTGCTTTAATCCAAGCAATTATCAGACCATGTTGCATGGATTGTGTTTAAACAGTTTTTGGGGAAACGGTTTCAGTGAACAGGCGGGGCTGCGTTGCCGCTATGATAAAACGCCGGAGCGGCAATGCAAATCGCTGAAACGAAAAACGCCCCAAAATGGGGCGTTTTTGTGTAGCCTTATAAAAGGCGATCAGTTGATCGCTTATAAGCTGTAGTACATATCAAATTCTACAGGGTGCGTGCTCATGCGCAGACGGGTGACTTCTTCCATTTTCAGTTTAATGTAGCCGTCAATCACGTCGTTAGTGAATACACCGCCTCTGGTCAGGAATTCACGGTCTTTATCCAGCGCTTCCAATGCCTGGTCGAAAGCGTGGCAGACTTGTGGAATTTCTTTCTCTTCTTCCGGCGGCAGATCGTACAAGTCTTTATCCATAGCTTCGCCAGGATGAATTTTGTTTTGGATGCCGTCCAGGCCCGCCATCATCATGGCTGCGAATGCCAGATATGGGTTCGCGGTTGAGTCAGGGAAGCGCACTTCGATACGACGGCCTTTAGGGTTTTGTACGTATGGAATACGGATGGAAGCGGAACGGTTACGCGCAGAATAAGCCAGCATAACAGGCGCTTCAAAGCCTGGAACCAGACGTTTGTAGCTGTTGGTTGACGCGTTTGTGAAAGCGTTCAGAGCTTTGGCATGTTTAATGATGCCGCCGATGTAATACAGGGCTGTTTCAGACAGGCCGCCATACAGGTCGCCGGAGAACAGGTTCACGCCGCCTTTAGATAAAGACTGGTGTACATGCATGCCGCTGCCGTTGTCGCCAACCAGGGGTTTAGGCATGAAAGTGACGGTTTTGCCATAAGCATGCGCGATGTTGGAGATGACATATTTCAAATTCAGGACTTCGTCGGCTTTTTTAACCAGCGTGTTGAATTTTACGCCGATTTCGCATTGGCCGGCAGTCGCCACTTCATGGTGGTGAACTTCAGTCTGCATGCCCATTTCTTCCAGCGTCAGGCACATTGCAGAACGGATGTCCTGGAATGAGTCAACCGGCGGCACAGGGAAGTAACCGCCTTTAACGCCGGGACGGTGGCCGATGTTGCCGTCTTCGTAAACTTTTTCTGAGTTCCAGCCAGCTTCTTGTGAGTCGATTTTGAAAAAAGACCCGCTCATGTCGGCATTCCAGCGAACGTCGTCGAAAATGAAGAATTCGTTTTCAGGGCCGAAAAAAGCAGTGTCAGCGATGCCGGTTGATTGCAGATAAGCTTCTGCGCGCTTGGCGATAGAGCGAGGGTCGCGCTCGTAGCCTTGCATGGTGCTTGGCTCAATGATGTCGCAGCGGATGATCAACGTGTTGTCATCAAAGAATGGGTCCATGACCGCAGTAGTTGGGTCAGGCATCAGGATCATGTCGGACTCATTGATTCCTTTCCAGCCGGCGACTGATGAACCGTCGAACATGTTGCCTTCTTCAAAGGTGTCTTCATCGACGGTATGAGCTGGGAATGTGACGTGCTGTTCCTTGCCGCGCGTGTCGCAAAAGCGAAAATCGACGAATTTCACGTCGTTTTCTTCAATCATTTTAAGTACTTTTTCTACGGACATTTATTTTGTCTCCTGGAGGGGTTTTAAAGGGAGGTTATAAAAGGCAAACGGCATAAAATACCTTTTTTTTGAAGACTTAGCTACTAGAAAAGAGCGCAACAAGCCCGGTGTTAGTGCGTCGCCTGAAACATGAAACACGTCCTTGTGTTGCATAAAATTTAAGAGTCGGGGGTTAAAAGCGAACGATTGCATCGGCTGAAATCAGGACTTGGTTATAGCTTAAGCCGTCATTATATGCCGCATTTCCGTTTGAATGATCGTATCTGACTTCAGGGCGCAACATCAGCCAGGACATGGGCTTGTAATTCATGCCTACAGTGGCCGCCAGATAATGGCCTTTGTTGCCGTTGACCCTGATGCCGTCTTCGTCGCGGAACCATTCAAAGCGTGCGCCAACGCCAACTTTGTCGGACACATCATAAGTCAGGTACTGGTTGATGCCATACCATTTTGCTGGGTCAGCGCTTTGCGATTTTTCTTCTATACCCATATCGTGTTGCAGTTTGTAATGCAGTTTGTCGGTGATGTCGCGGCTCAATACAACACTGTACATCGTGCGATTGTGTTCATCATTTTTGTTGACATCGCCGGTGATGACCGAAAAGGCCAAGGACGTCTTTTTGTCGTCGGCCGTAAAAGTGGCGCCGCCCAGGAAATTGGCCGGCTCCTGAAAGAATGAATCCCATCCTGATACGACGCCGCCGGTAATGCTGAGGTTATCATTGACCGGGTAGGACGATATGATGCCGGTGTGCGTGAACGGTTCGCCATATTGCATCGTGTAGGCATGAGAGAAGAAAAAGTTATCAGGCGCTGTGACAACTTCATTGCCGATAATGGTGTAAAAATGGCCGATCTTGGTCGTGATGCCGTTGCCGACAGGCGCGAAAACCGTCGCATAGACTTGCGGGAAAGCGAGTTTGTAGAGGCGCGAGGAGCCGTCCGTGATCAGGTTGTCGTCAAAGTTGGCCTGCGTGGTGTAGAAGGCGTCTATGCCATAGGCGATATCGGCCCGAAACCCCACATCCCATTGGCTGCCTTCGGCGTCAACGGCTCTTTCGATAAAGCCGTACAATTGATGGGCATTGAATTCGTTGGCGCGATTGTTGAATGTGACAGGGCCGTTTGTTCTGCTTTCAGGATCATCAGGATTGCCCGCGATACCGGCCGAGACCCAGCCGCCGACATTGATGCCCAGGCTTTTCATGGGTGCTGCTTCATTAATGTTGAAACCGGTCAGACTTTCAACCGCCCCTTTGTCGTCTGCCTGTGCCAGTGATGAGCAAAGCAGGGCGCTGCATAAGGTAAGCGGCCAGCCGTTATATTTTTTGTCATGAGTCAGCATAAATATTGCCTTTTGTCAGGTTCTTATCAAGCATCCCGGGAAAATCATGGAGTTGGGATGCCAGCTTGATCTAAATTTTAAGTCCATCGGTAGAACTAATTTCAAATATAGTTGTTTGTATCGCAAAATGTGGTTTTATTAATACACTTAAGATTATAGAAGCAAGATGCGGGCCAAATATGCTTAAGCTGGATTGCCTTGATAAATATAAAGAATCAGGCCGAATTAATATTATCGGTTTGAGTCAAAATGGTGCAAAAAAAATTTATTTGATCCAGTTTGGTGCATCAGGTGTCACTGGCTGACTCTGTATTTCAGTCATAAGGAGCGTGCAGAACATAAATTATGCCAATGAATTTTTTGTTTTACTGCAGACATTAAGTTGAATCATTCTCGGCGTTAGCTATGCTTCAAAGCAAATTAATTGCTCGGAACAGCTTTGCGATGATTTCAGGCCTACATGGTTCAGGGCGAATATAAAGTTAGGATGACTTCATACGGTATTTAAGCTTCAAAATGGTGCTTATAAATCCCTGTTTGCACTGGAGTTGTGCGGCCTTTTTTCAAAAAACCTCAGCTTTATCAGCATTTATCGGGATTTTTTCCTTGGCACAGTCTGTGCATTGGATATTCCAACAGTTAACGTAAGCAATGAGGTGTTGTATGAAACTGATAACCGCTATTATCAAACCCTTCAAGCTGGACGACGTCCGCGAAGCTCTTTCCGATATAGGCGTTTCCGGTGTCACCGTAACCGAAGTCAAAGGATTTGGCCGCCAAAAAGGACATACCGAACTTTACCGCGGAGCTGAGTATGTGGTTGATTTTCTGCCTAAAGCCAAAGTGGAAGTCGCGGTAGGCGATCAGTTGCTCGATCAGGCCGTAGAGGTAATCGCCAAAGCGGCTAGCACAGGCAAAATCGGAGACGGCAAGATTTTCGTCACCAATCTGGAGCAGGTGGTCCGGATCCGCACCGGCGAAACCGGCGATGAAGCATTGTAATTTAGGGGGAAATATGAAAAGACTCTTACACACCTTTGTACTGTTTATGTTGCTGAGTTTTGCAGGGCTTTCAGTCGCGGAAACGGAAGCGGTGTTAGTGGAAACCGCGTCAGTAGCCACGCCGATCGAAAAGGGCGATACCGCCTGGATGATTGTGGCGACTGTGCTGGTCGTTCTGATGGTCGTGCCCGGCCTGGCGTTATTTTATGGCGGCATGGTGAGGGCCAAGAATATGCTGTCCATGCTGATGCAGGTGTTCGTGATTTTTTCGATGATGGCGCTGCTGTGGGCGATTTACGGTTACAGCATCGCATTCACCGAGGGCAACGCTTTCTTCGGCGGGTTCAGCAAGATGTTTCTCAAAGGCATAACGCCGGATTCGGCAGTTGGGACATGGAGCAAGGGCGTCTATGTGCCTGAATATATTTATGTTGCCTTCCAGCTTACTTTTGCCGGCATCACGCCCGCGCTGATCGTTGGCGCCTTCGCCGAACGCGTCAAGTTTTCGGCGGTATTGCTGTTTATGCTGATCTGGTTCACTTTCGCCTACCTGCCCATGGCGCATATGGTCTGGTACTGGGCGGGCGCTGATGCCTATACCGATGCAAATGCCGCTGAAGCCGCCGGTGCTACGGCAGGGTTTCTGTTCCAGAAAGGTGCGCTGGATTTTGCCGGCGGTACGGTTGTGCATATCAATGCCGGCATAGCCGGCCTGATCGGCAGCCTGATGATCGGCAAGCGTATCGGCTATAAAAAAGAATCCCTGGCGCCGCATAGCGTCACGATGACCATGGTCGGCGCGGCCTTGCTTTGGGTCGGCTGGTTTGGCTTCAATGTGGGCTCCAATCTGGAAGCCAACGGCTTGGCCGCCCTGGTTTTTGTCAATACGCTGCTGGCCAGCTCGGCGGCTGCGCTGGCATGGATGACGGCCGAATGGGCGGCTCGGGGCAAGCCCAGCATGCTGGGCGCGGCTTCGGGCGCTATTGCAGGGCTCGTCGCCATTACGCCCGCCTGCGGTTGGTCCGGCCCCATGGGCGCTATTGCTCTTGGACTGGTTGCCGGCGCTATCTGTTTCTGGTCAGTAACCAGCCTGAAAAGCCGGCTCGACTATGATGACTCGCTGGATGCATTTGGCGTGCATGGCATCGGCGGCATTATTGGCGCCCTGGGCACAGGCATTGTTGCCAGCCCGGCATTAGGCGGCACCGGCGTTTGGGATTATGTCACCAACAGCGTGGCCGAATACAGTATGGCCAGCCAACTCGCAAGCCAGGCATGGGGTGTTGGCATGGCGATCATCTGGTCCGGCTTGGTGTCCTTCATCGCCTATAAGATCGTGGATATGCTGATCGGATTGCGAGTCAGCGAAGAGGTTGAGCGTGCAGGTCTCGATGTCTCGGAGCATGGTGAGTCGGCCTATAACCTTTAATTTCTGGGAGCTTCGGGATCGGTTGAAGCGGTCTTTGAAGCATTATGAAACGGTGAATAGAAGTCATAGACATCGGATAGAAGATGGGCGCGTCATGCGCCCGTTTTCGTTTGGATTGATACGGGCTTCCCGGCATGCCCTGGCGGCCGGGCAATTGTATGTTGACTGATAATTCACTATGATGGCTGTTGATGTTATCCCTAATTTTCTTTTAATAATCGAGAGAAATCATGAAATTAATCACAGCAATCATTAAACCGTTCAAAATGGATGACGTAAGAGAGGCGTTATCTGAAATCGGCGTCTCCGGCGTGACGGCCACCGAAGTTAAAGGCTTCGGCCGTCAAAAAGGTCATACCGAGCTCTACCGGGGGGCGGAGTATGTGGTGGATTTTCTGCCTAAAGTTAAGCTGGAAATCGCGGTGCCGGACAGTATTTTGGATAAAGCGGTAGAAACAATCGTAAAAGCGGCCAGTACCGGCAAAATCGGTGATGGGAAAATCTTTGTCTCCAATCTGGAGCAGGTGATTCGGATCAGAACAGGTGAAACCGGGGAGGACGCTATCTAATTATGTCAGGAATAGAATGTCATTTAAATCGGGTGAACTGTTTTTAGCTTTATTATTAGTGCCGGAACTGGCTGTAGCCGGCGAGTTGAATCAGGCCAATACGGCCTGGGTGTTAACATCCACGACGCTGGTATTGTTTATGACGATACCGGGATTGTCGCTGTTTTATGGCGGCCTGGTCAGAAGCAAGAACGTACTGTCGGTTTTGATGCAGTGCTTTGCAATTACCTGCCTGGTTTCCATACTCTGGCTGGCCGGCGTCTATAGCTTGATTTTTGCCGATGGCGGCGATCTGCAAAAGCTGATAGGCGGCACATCCAAGTTGTTTTTACCGGGTGTCGGCACCGAGTCACTGACGGGCGATATCCCTGAAACAGTCTATTTTATGTTTCAAATGACATTCGCGATTATTTCGCCGGCATTGATCGTCGGCGGTTTTGCCGAACGCATGAAGTTTTCGGCGATGCTCTGGTTCAGCGGTTTATGGTTGATTCTCTGTTATCTGCCGGTTTGCCATTGGCTTTGGGGCGGCGGTTGGCTGGCCGACCTGGGCGCAATGGATTTTGCCGGCGGCATTGTGATCCATGTCAATGCCGGCGTTGCGGCCCTGGTGGCGGCGCTGGTGCTGGGGAACCGGCGCGGTTTTCCAACCACGGCCATGCCGCCGCATAATATGACCATGGTGGTGACCGGTGCCGGCATGTTGTGGGTCGGCTGGTTCGGTTTCAACGCCGGCAGCGCCTTGACGGCCAACGGCAATGCCGGCATGGCGATGCTGGTCACGCACATCGGCGCGGCGTCCGGTTCTTTGACCTGGATGTTTATCGAATGGCAACATTTTGGCAAACCCAGTGTCTTAGGCATTGTGACCGGCATGGTGGCCGGGCTGGGTACGATTACGCCGGCTTCCGGTTTCATAGGCCCCGCCGGCGCTCTGGTCATCGGCATTACCGCCGGTATTGTCTGTTTCTACGCAACGCACTATGTGAAGCGCACGCTGAAAATCGACGATTCATTGGACGTGTTTCCCGTACATGGCGTGGGCGGCGTTACGGGCTCGTTGTTGACCGGCGTGTTTGCGGCAAGCGGTCTGGGCGGCCTGGGACTGGCTGACGGCGTATCGATCATGGATCAGGTTGGCGTTCAGGCTTTGGCGATTGCCGTAACGGCAGCCTGGAGCATTGTATTCAGTTATCTGATATTGAAAGTGCTGGATAAACTGATAGGCCTGCGGGTTACTGCCGATGAGGAGGTGCAGGGGCTGGACATTGTGTTGCACGAAGAGACCGGCTATCAGGATCTATAAGTTAAATCTCAGTGTTTTGTCACAAAAAAGGCGGCGGTAGAGGTCGCCTTTTTTGTTTAGAATGGTTGCAGATGAAGCTGATCTGAGCGCAGGGGCTTATGATAAAGACACGGAAAACAGTATCCATCATTGCAAAGGTTTTATTGGCAATCGCTATCGTGCTGGCTGTCTATGCCGTGGCCGGTTTTTATGTTGTGCCGGCGGTATTGAAGTCGAAGCTGCCTGACGTCATTGAGCAGCAAACCGGCAGGAAAGCATCCATCGAAAAGATTCAATTTAATCCGTTTTCACTGTTTGCCAGTTTGGAGGGCGTCAAAGTTCAGGAGAAAAACGGCCAGCCTTTTGCCGCTTTCGATCATTTTCATTTTAATGTCAACGCGCTTGAATCCATCAAGCAATCCGCATTGGTTATTGATGACGTGCGGCTGGAAAAGCCTTTTGTCCATATCGCCAGGCAAAAAAGCGGAGACTTCAACTTTACAGATTTAATCAAGGAAAAAGCTGAAGCCCAACAGGAAGAAGGCGAAATATTTCCTGTAACCATCGGGACACTGTCCGTGGCGGAAGGAAAACTGGCTTATGAAGATGCATCGGGCAGCCAACCGATAAAAGAGCAGATTTTCCCGATCAATCTCCAGATAGACAATTTCTCGACACTGGCCGATAAGCTGTTCAACTTAAGTCTGTCGCTCGCGCTGTCGCCGGGCGGTCAGTTTGACTGGCAGGGCACGGCTGGCGTCAATCCGGTTGTCTCGGAAGGCAGCATCAAGCTCGACAAGATCAAATTGCAAAAAATTCTGGCACTGAGCAGACAGAAAAACGCTCCGATTGAATTAAAAGGCAATGAACTGCTGACAGTCACTTACAAGATCCATTCTCTAAAAGAGAAAGGGCGGCTCGGCATAGACTTATCGTTAGCGTTAAATACGGGCGAGCATCTGGAATGGCGGGGAACACTGAATACCGAGCCTTTGTCTTCGGAAGGTCATATCAAGCTGGAAAAGGTGAGGCTTGAGAGAGTCCAGCAGCTGATGGCGCAGGATACTGTGCCTTTTAATTTAAAAGGCGAGGAACTGCTTGAAGTCGATTACAAAGCCAGTTATACGAACGACAAACTCAAGCTGGCGGTCAGCCAAGGGCGGTTTGACATCCGGGATTTCCAGTTCTTGGAACAAAAGCAGGACAAAGCCCTGATTAAAGTGCCGAGTTTTTCGGTGCGCGGAATCGATTTGGACCTAAATCGGCAACAGATCGGAATTGATTCCGTTTCAGCCGATGGCGCCGACATTCAGGCCTGGCTGAATGCCGAGGGCATGCTTAATTATCAGGCTTTGTTTGCCGCCAATAAACGCGATGAAGCGCAAGCGCCCAATTCAAAACCCCAACCGGCAACTGCTGAAGAAACGCCTTGGAAGCTTAAGGTCAACAGTATCGCCCTCGCTGACTCCGCGTTGGCCTTTGAGGACCGGACGTTGAAAAATCCTGTGGCGGTAAAGCTCTCCGGCATCAATTTTAAGTTGAGTAATTTTCTCACTGAAGCGGGAACCCGTATGCCTTTTCAATTCGATACCCGCGTCAATAAGAATGGATCGATAGCGCTTAAAGGCGACGTCGTCATGACGCCTTTTTCCACCCAAACCTCTGTTGATGTCAAAAATATTGGTTTGGAAGGTTTCCAGCCTTATCTGGAAAAGTTTGCGCGGCTCGATATCATGGACGGCAAATTCAATATGGATGGCAAGCTGTCAATTGCGCTACAGGAACAAAAGCCGCCGGATATCAAGTTTGAAGGCGAGACCGGCATTGCCGATCTATTGACACGCGATCAGCTGGAGAATAAGGACTTTATTAAATGGAAAAACCTGGCTTTGAAAGAGGTGAAGGCCGATGTTTCGGCCCAGCGTTATACGGCCGCCACCCTGGCTCTCGATAAACCTTATGCGAGAGTGATCATCGAGAAGGACAAGTCGATTAACTTTAATGACGTTGTCGCCAGAGAAAAGGCTCAGACGAAGCCCGCTAAAAAAACGCCGGCGGCTGCTAAAAAAGTAGCGACGGCTAAAAAATCGCCGCCGCGCAAAACAGAGGCCTCTGCCGGCAGCAAAGAACCGTATTTTAAAATCGACCGGATTCGGGTGTCGGACGGCTCGTCTGACTTCGCCGATTTATCGCTGATTTTGCCTTTTGCGGCGCGCATTACCGATCTCAATGGCGGCGCGGGCGGATTCTCTTCGGAACAAAAGTCACGGGTCAATGTGGCTTTAAAAGGCATGGCCTACAATTTGGCGCCGGTGGATATCAAGGGGGAGGTCAGTCCTTATCAAGGGGATTTCGATTTGCAAATGAATTTTCGCGGCATGCCGATGCCGTTGATTTCGCCTTATATGGTGGAATTTGCCGGTTATAAGGTTGAGAAAGGCAAGATGACGCTGGGGCTGAAATATACCGTTGAGGACGGCAAGCTGACCGCCTCGAACAGCATCCTGATAGACCAGTTGGTGCTGGGCGAGAAAGTGGAAAATCCTGATGCCGTGTCCTTGCCGCTTGAATTGGCCGTAGCGCTGCTGAAAGATTCCGAAGGCAAAATAAAAATCGATGTGCCCATTACCGGCAGCCTCGAAGACCCTAAATTCAGCATCGGCGCGATCATTAAGGATGCCCTGGTGAATATCATCACCAAAATCATCAAGTCGCCGTTCAATGCGCTGGCTTCCTTGGCTAATGGCAAGGAGGATCTGAGCGCGATCAGTTTTGCCGCCGGCAAGGTTGAACTGGATGAGCAGCAGCAGGAAAAATTGAAAAAAGTCGCCAAAGCGCTCCAGGAGCGCCCGGCACTGGAGGTTGAAGTGAAAGGCGCTGCTTTTCAGGAGCAGGACTGGCCGGCCCTGACCGATGACGCCCTGCTGGATCAGCTTAAGCAGAGGCGGGCGGCCGAGATAGACAAGGAGGGCAGCAGAAAGATACGCGCAGAATACATCGAACTGTCCGACGAACAATACAAGCGCCTGCTGGCGGATATGTTTATCGAGAAGTTTCCGTTGCTGGCGGAAAGATCGTTTTTCGGCGCGCCGCGCTTAAAGGATTCGAAAGCCGGCGATTTTTATGAAGTCGCCAAGCAGAAGCTGACCGCCGCTATCCAGCCGGAAGAACGGCGGCTTAAAGAACTGGCCGCGGACAGGGCTCAGGCGATTGCACGGTATCTCGTTCAGCAAGGCGGCATAGAGAATGACCGCGTGTTTATTCTCGATACCGCGGTCGACCCTAAACGGGAAAACAGTGATATCGTCAGCACGTTGTCCTTGAAAGCCCGGTGATGCCTTAAGGAGTGTCGGTTAAAAATAACTTTCCGATTCGTCGATGAAGCCAGCGCTTATGCAGGGGCGAATTTACTTGTGCCCTTTGGGTATTCGCCCTGGGCGACTGCCAACAGTAGGCGCTCCAGGCGAAGTCGCTCCCCACACTGTTGTTTGTCAAAATTCAGGAAAGTTACTTCCCGCCTTATCCTAAGCTAATGCAGAAGGCCCGATTTCTTCATCAGTCAGATAGCAACCCGGATCTTCAGCCCAGGCATTGCCCGATGTCTGCTGGGCCCTGACCCGGGTGTTGCCGTTGCAGATGCGCTGGAAATGACAAGTTGCGCAGCGGCCTTCCAGCGGTCTCGGGTTATGCTTAAGTCCGGCCATCAACGGATCGGAGACATCCATCCAGATTTCAGAAAAAGGGCGCTGTCTGACATTGCCCAGATCGTAATGCCACCAGAATGTGTCCGGGTGTACATTGCCGAGATTGTCGATGTTGGCTACATTGACACCGGAGGCATTGCCGCCCCATTGCTCCAGCTTGGCCTTGATATGGTCGACTTTGTCGGGGAATTTCCGGGCGACCCAATGCAGAAAGTAGACGGCATCGGCATCGTTATTGCCGGTGACGAATTCGCGGTCCTTGCCGGCCTTGAGCCATTCATAGCTGGTCTCGAACAGCAGGTCCATGGCGGTCCGGGTCATCTGGAAATGCGCGTCATCCTTACGGTTTCTATTGCCGCGGCCGCCGTAGTTCAAGTGCGACAGGTAGAACTTGTCGATATCATGGTCATCCATCAGATGCAGCAAGGCCGGAAAATCTTGATAATTGTCCTGCGTCAGCGTGAAGCGGATGCCGACCTTGATGCCTTTTTCCAGGCACAGCTGCACGCCGCGCAACGCCTCGTCAAACGAGCCCGGCATGCGGCGGAATTGGTCGTGCGTGTCCTTGATGCCGTCCAGGCTGACGCCGATATATTGATAATCGATCGCGGCGATTTCATTAATATTGTCGGCCGTAATCTTCGTGCCGTTGCTCGACAGTGCGACATAAAAACCCATGTCCTTGGCGCGGCGCGAAATATCGAAGATGTCGGGGCGCAGCAACGGTTCGCCGCCCGACAGGATCAGTACCGGCACTCTGAAAGCCTTCAGGTCGTCCATGACCGTGTAGATTTCCTGCGTGCTCAATTCGCCGGGAAAATCAATATCGGCCGAAGTCGTGTAGCAATGCTTGCAGGCCAGGTTGCAGCGGCGGATCAGGTTCCAGATGACGACCGGGGCGGCCGGCTTGCGGGCCGGTTTTATCGGCGTCGGGGTAATCAGTTCCCGCATGTAATGGCTGAGTCTGAACATGTTATGAGTCTGTAGAATCGGATGGGCGGCTGCGAAAACCGGTTTTTTTCAGGATTTTCGTGCTGTACAGCACATCGCAGCCGCGGTTACAGTCGCCGAGCAGATCGGCAATTTGCTTGATTTGCCTGTCAACGTCGGCTTGGGTTTTGCCATGCACCATCGCAAACAGGTTGTAAGGCCAGTCGGGCAGATGCCGCGGGCGATGGTAGCAATGGCTGACGAACTCCAGTTGCCCGACTTGCCGGCCCAATTCGTCGATTTTGTCATCGGGTATGTCCCAGACGGTCATGCCGTTGTAGTGGTAGCCCAGCTTATAGTGGTTGGGCACGGCGCCGATGCGGCGGATGACGCCGCTGTCCTGCATGGCCGACAGGCGTGCCATGACCTCATCGGCAGTCAGATTCAGTTTTTCGGCAATCGTCTGGTAAGGCTCCGGCGTCAAAGGCAGGCCGGCCTGTGTGGCCTCGATGATTTTGCGGTCTGTGGCATCGAGCATGATCAGGCCTCCAGCTTCAGGTTGACGAAATACTCTTTTATTTTCGGCATGTTGTAGACGGTCAGCCCGGTTTGGCGCTCTATCGCGTCGATGGTCTGCTGGACCTGTTCGGGCGTCTCCGTGGCAATCACGAACCACATATTCAGAGTGTGGCGGCGCGCGTAGTTGTGAGCCACTTCAGGAAAGGCATTGATGATATCGGCGATTTCATTGAACCGGTCTTCAGGCGCTTTAACGGCGGCCAGAGTTAGCGCCCCGCCCATCTGTTCGGCGTTATAAAGCGGCCCGAAGCGCGTTAATATACCGTTGGCGCGCAGGTTTTGAAGCCGGGTCAGCAGTTCGGCTTCCGTGATATTGAGCGTCAAAGCGACTTGCCGGTAGGGCGCATCGCAAATTGGAAAACCGCCTTGCAACGCATTGATGATTTTTTTGTCCAGATTATCCATGGGCTGCTTCCGCGTCAGCTACAGTTGCGATGTTTTTGTAGACAGCGCCGCGCTGCTTGAAGCAGCGGCGGCTGAACAAAATTTCATGGTCAAAACCCGCCAGACTGCAGACGTCGGCAAGCTGTTCGAGTTGTTGTAACACCGTGGCTCTGTCCTTACCGTGGATCATGCAAAACAGGTTATAAGGCCAGCCTGGCCGTCTCGGGCGCTGATAGCAGAGCGTCACGAACGGAAACCGGCTCATGCGAGCGCCCAGTTGCTTGACTTGATCGTCGGGTATATTCCAGACAACCATGGCATTGGCGCGGTAGCCCAGCTTCCGGTGTTTGACGATAACGCCCATGCGTTTGATGAAGCCCTGCTGTTTCAGTCGGGCCAGGCGCTCGATCACTTCCGATTCGGGCATGCCGCAGCAGCGCCCGATTTCGGCATAAGGCCGGGGGCAGACGGGCAGGCCCGTCTGTATGCGCCCCAGCAGTTCAAGATCACGGCTGTCAATCATTATTCAGGTCCAGCTTAAAGCCTAAATCGATAAAAAAATCATCCAGCAAGGGCAGTTGCATGACTTTGTAAGAAGTTTCCTGTTCGATGGCGTCAATCACGTCCTGCAGGTGGGCGGCATCGGAGGCGATGATGACGAACCAAAGGTTGAACCGGTGCTCGCGCTCGTAATTGTGGTTGACTTCCGCATAGGCGCTGATTTTGTCGGCGACTTCCTGCAGCCGCTCTTCAGGCACGGCCATCGCGGCCAAGGTACTGACACCGATGTGGTTGGGCGGAATGACAGGTCCTATGCGGCTGATAAAGTGGCTGTCATGCAGATCGTTCAAAGCTGAAATCACATCATCCTCGGTAACACCCAGCGTATCGGCAATGGCTTGATAGGGGCGTTCCGTGAGCGGGAAGTCATGCTGGAAATCGTTCAGCAACCGCTTGTGCAAAGACGTCAGCATGGCGTTACAGGCCTATCTGGTGCGCTCGCGAACTGAAGAAAATGCCGCTGGGCGTTTTTGCCGGCAGGCGGGCGATTTCGGCAAGTGTTTCGGTATCGTAAACAACCAGCTGATTGTCGTCCCGAACCGCCACCCAGACCTGTTCGCCGCGCGGCGTGAATTCCATGTGCAGGACCGCTTTGCCCGGCGTCAGGGTTTTACTGATGCTCAGGTCCTTGGTATCAATGACCTGTACCAGGCTGTTATCAGGGAAGGCAAAATTCACCCAGATTTGCCGGCCATCGGGCCTGGCCCTGACGAAAACCGGCTGTCCGGCTACCGGTATGGCTTTCACCAGTTGCCATTGGCGTTTGTCGATCACCAGCACTTCGTGTTTGCCGATGGCGGGCACGAGCAGATAATCGCCGGCAATGGCCCAGCCTTCAAGATGAGGCATTTTATAGACCGGCAGTTTTTCATCGGTTTTACCGTATTCCGGCAGTATGTGTTTGGCGCCTTTCGAAGTGTCCCACAAGTCCAGCAAGGCCAGACCGGGCTCGCCGAACAGGCCGGCAATGTAATAACGACCGTCCGGCGAGATCAGGGCGTCATACGGCTGCTTGCCGATATTCCTGAATTTCTGCACGTTGGGCTGTTTCGGGTCTTTAAGGTCCAGCACCCAGATTTCGCCGGCATCGAACAGACTGAAGACGAAGCGCTGTCCGGGCGCGTCAACGATGCCCACCACTTTGGACAACTTGCCGTCGTCATATTCGGCCGGGATATCGGCCATCAGTTCCAGCGTGTCGGAAGAAAAAACCTTGACGCCGCCGGGCGTGTAATTGGATACGGCGATAAAGCGGCCATCCTGAGAGATAGCGCCGCCGATGCTGTTGCCGGCCTGAACGATGCGTTTGGCGATGGCATCATTGAGCAGGTCGACTTTGGTCAATCCGCCATCGCGGCCGAAAACATAGGCATAGCGCTCGTCGCGCGAGAAGACGACCGAGGCGTGCGATAAATCCCCCAGTCCTTCGATTTCAGCCAGCTGTTTGTGCTCAGTACTGTTGATGATCAGCGTCTTGCCGTTTTCGCGTTGAATAACGACGCCTAAATCGCCGGTAGCGCGCGGTTCAGCGATGGCGTTGAGGGAAAATGCGAGGCCTAGAATGGGGATTAGCTTTTTCATATGAATAATAATAGTGCGCTTGCGCACCTTAAAGTTCTGGACAAGGCAGGATGCGCGGACGCATCCTGTTGCTTCGTATGGATTAATGCTCGGGATTGCGTAAAACTTTAACCAGCCAGAGCGCTTCATCGCGGTTGATAAATTGTTGCCAGGGCGGCATGGCTGTGCCTTGGCGGCCGTTAAGAATGGTATCGGCCAGAAAATCATCCGATTTCCCGGCCAATGCCTCAGGCAACAGGGCAGGGCCCAGGCCGCCTTTTAACGTCAAACCATGACACGCGCCGCAATCATGCTTGAGCATATTGCGGAGCGTGTTTTGCCTGTCTGTTGACGGTTCGCCGGCAAGTGCTGTACCGGAAACCCATATTAACAGCAGCAGTTTTCTCATGCGTACTTACGGTTTCAGCTTTGCATAATAGGCAACTACATTGTCGATATCGTTATCGCTCAATGAGCCGGCAATATTATTCATGATGTCCGATACGCGCGTCTTGTCGCGGTATTGCTTCAGTGCCGATTTCAGATACTCGGCATCGCGTCCGGCCAACGGCGGAAAAGGCGCGCCGGAGGACGGAGTTGTAACGCCGTGGCACTGTGCGCAGGTGGAAGCCGCAATCGCGTGGCCCGCATAGATGCTTGCCGCACTAGCGCTTTGGGCGACGGCCAGACCTGCGATCAATACGCTGGAGAGAGCAAATATTCTCATTATTTCGCCCCTTCCATTTCATCCGGAGAAAGACCGCGAGTCATGTATTTAACACGGCCGTGCGAGAAAATACCGGCCGGGCTTTCCATCCGGACAGAAGCGACTTTTTTCAGCGAGTTGGAATCATAAACTACGACTTCATCGCCGCTGTAACCGGCGCTGACATACAGGAATTTGCCGTCTGCGCTGTATTCAGGGAAGTAGGCATGACCGCCGACATCCAGCGTTTTAGCAACTTCCAGCGTTTTCTTGTCGATCAGCTGCACAGTGCGCGCGCGTCTGTCTTTGCTGATGATGTCCACGGCTACGTAAGGCGCGTTAGCATGTGCGGCCGGTGATTCGGTGCCGCCGGACACAGGAATCTGCTTGACCACTTCCATGGTATCCAGATCCCAGACGCTGACGACCGTTTTGTCGCAATCGCCGAAGTTGGTGCCGAAGCCCAGCGTGCGGCCGTCAACCTTTACAGCCGAACCGCCGCCTACGTGCGGCACGCAGCCCGCTTCCAGTTTCTTGATGATTTTGCGGTCTTTCAGGTCAATCGCGGCAACGATGCTGTCGTCATAGGAAGCGATCATCAGTTTGCGGCCGTTATGGGTCAGGAACGCGTCATGCAGGTGGCGGCCGACATCGGTGATCTTAGTGACAGGGAAATCCTGATCTTTTTTCAAGTCCACTACCCAGACCTGGCCGGCATTTTCCAAGGCAATGGCGAAAATGTCGTCATAAGGCGTGCCGATGACCATGCCGGAATCGGAAGTCACCATTTTGCCGTCCGGATCGACGCCTTCCAGTTCAAAGGTTTTCAAAGGTTCCAATGTGTCGGCATCCAGAATGACGGCGTTGTGCGGCACGAATGAGCCGGCCATGATGTATTTGCCGTCGCGCGATACGCCCATGCCCGGTCCGTTGAAGCCGGTCTTGACGCTACGTACGGCCTTCATGGAATACAGGTCGATTTTGTAAATTTCCGCTGTGTCGGTTTTTACGTAAGCCCAACGTGGATTGGCAGGGTTGTAGTCGATGATGTGCGCCGCTGTGACGGTTGGGACTTCGCCGATTTGTTGATGCGTCGTGCTGTTGATGAAGACGGCCTTGGAGCCTTCACCGCGTCCGTATTTGCCGCGCGCCGCCACGCCGATGACATCATCCATGCTGCTGATCTCATAAGTCGGCTTGTCAGGCAGTGTGCTTTCGTCTTTGACGTAGACTTTCAATGACGATTTTATATCGTCAATTGTCCAGGCCGGGTTATCCAGCTTGGGTGTTTTTTGCAGATGGCTGACCAGGCCTCGGATCTGGTCGTCCGTCAAACGGCCGTAAAACGGAGGCATCAGCGTGTCGAAGCTTCCGGTCATGATCACAGTGCGCAAAGCGGTAGGGCTGCGGCCTTTCAGGGTATCGGCATTCAATGCCGGGGCCAGATAGCCGCCGTGATCGGCGCCGTGACAGCTGGCGCAGTTGTCTTGATACAACTGGTGCATGTTGTCATCGGATTTCGCCTGTACGGCTAAAGGCAAAACGAGAGCCGTTAAACCGGCAATGACTGATTGGGACAGAAGCTTTTTTGTGTTTTTCATTCTCTAAGGACTCCAGGTAGTATTGAATCAATATTATCCAATAAGTATAAAAAGCTCAAGTTTGATTACGATCATTGTTTTTTTGCAATGTGTGTGTCCAGAGCCATAGCCGGTAAGACAGCATAATGACCAGAATGGTCGAAGCGCCAAGAATGAAGTCTTGATGACGGATGACGAGGGCTTTTATCTGAGCCATCATTGGCGGGTTGATTTCGCGATAAAGCAGAAAACAGCCTAGGATAAAAACGAGTATGCCAAAGCCGCGTTTTAAATGCTGGCCGGGGATCTTGCCGGACAAACTGCTGCCGATAAAACTGCCGATAATGGCGAAAGCTGAAAACAGTGCCGTTATGAATAGGTCGATGGTCATGTGGCTGGCGTGCCCTGCCAGGGCCGCCGAGGATTGAATCACCATAATGAACAGCGATGTGCCTATGGCGGCGTGTATGGGTAAGCCCACCAGATTATTGAGAGCCGGAACCATCAGGAAACCGCCGCCTACTCCGATCAAGCCCGTCACTGAGCCTACCAGAAAGCCGTCAAGCATCAGCGCTATGAGCGGCAAATGTTGAGGACAGGGCTTCTGTAAAGGTAGTCGGTTGGGTTGTAAAGGCTTAGGTGTTTTTTTACTGCGCAGCATCGACAGTGAAGCAGCCAGCATAATGACTGCAAACAGCACCAATAGCAGCGAGTCCGGAACATAGGCCGCCAGTCGGCCGCCGAGAAAGGCGCCGATCATGCCGGTCAGGCCAAAGGCCAGCCCGGCCGTCCAGCATACCTTGCCGCGGCGGGCATGGTTGACGACAGCTATCAAACTGGTCAGGCAGACGACGATTAACGATGTGATGATCGCGTTTTTAGCCGATAAGCCGGCCAGATAAACCAGAACCGGCACGGTCAGTATTGAGCCGCCGCCGCCCAAAAGGCCCAGCAGAACACCGATCAATAGGGCAAGCGCAATTAACACCAGCATCGTTAGCCTTGTATGACTTGGCTTTGTTTATCCAGCTGTCCGCAAGCCTGATTGGCAGGCAGCGCTTCATCAATATATTTAGGGTAGGCCAGATTCAGGTTCGCCATGATTTTGATAAATTCATCGCGCGTCTTGCCGCCCAAACGGGCATTGGTCGCTATTTCCTGTTTAATCGTGGACACGGTCTTGCCGTTGTAATCATGGCCTGGATAAAGCAGGGTGTCGGGCGGCAGCGTGAAGAGTTTTTGTGTAATGCTGTCATACAGCATGCCGGCATCACCCTGCTGGAAGTCGGTGCGTCCGCAGCCATTGATAAATAACGCGTCACCGGTAAAAACACGGTCTCCGATCACGTAACTGACGCAGCCTGCAGTATGGCCCGGTGTATGGAGAACAAGTATTTCAACCTCGCCGACCTGAAGCGGCACGCCGTCGGTGACCAGCAAATCGGCGCACATGGCGCCGGCATCGCGGTGCACGACGCTTTTACTGCCCAGCGTGTCTCTCAATTGACCGGCGCCGGTGATATGGTCGGCATGGACATGTGTTTCCATCGTGTAGATCAGCGTTAATCCCAGTTCATTCAAAAGCGCGGCATAACTATCCACTTCGCTTGCGACAGGATCAATCAGAACGGCTTTTTGAGTGAATTCGCAGCCGATGAGATAGCTGTAGGTGCAAGTGTCTGGTTCAAAAAGTTGCTTGAAGATCATAAGGTGAACCTATATATTTAAGTAAATAATAAAAAGCTAATATATTATAAAACAATACCTACCTGCATTCGATAATACTTTTAAAATTAGACTATTCTGTAGGCTTTTATTTCATTGGAATAATCCGATGCGGACTGGTTTGGAAATTGACCTCGGCTTGCAGTCAATGAAAGGCAGGGGCCAGATAGTCCAGATGCAGATAGGAATTCGATGCTTTGCAATGGCTTAGCTGAATTTCAGTTTCTCTATGGAGCCGGTCATAGCCGCCTGACAGTCATATGGACAGAAACGATGAAACGGCGGCTGATAAGGTGTTATCAGCCGATATATTTACACAGGCATTGAAGCCATGTATTTAATGTTTAACGCGCAGCCATAGGGGGAACATCGCGCCTCGTTTGTCCGACATAAAGCTGTCTGGGACGGCCGATTTTCTGTTCCGGGTCCGATATCATTTCATCCCAATGCGAAATCCAGCCTACGCTGCGTCCCATGGCAAACAGGGCCGTAAACATATTGCTGGGGATGCCCAGGGCGCGGAGCACGATACCTGAATAAAAATCGACGTTCGGGTACAGTTTTTTCTCGATGAAGTATTCGTCTTCCAGCGCAATGCGTTCCAGTTCCAGCGCCAGCTTGAACAACCTATCGTCATGCAGTCCCAGTTCGCTAAGCACTTCATGGCAGGTCGCCCGCATCAATTTGGCGCGCGGGTCGTAATTCTTGTAAACGCGATGACCGAACCCCATGAGTCTGAACGGATCGTTTTTATCTTTGGCTCGTTTGATATAAGAATCGATATTCGAAACATCGCCTATTTTTTCGAGCATATTCAACACCGCTTCATTGGCGCCGCCATGCGCGGCGCCCCACAGACAGGCAATTCCCGAAGTAATGCAGGCATAGGGATTGGCGCCGCTGGAACCGGCGAGGCGTACCGTCGACGTGGAGGCATTTTGCTCATGATCGGCATGCAGAATCAGGATTCTGTCCAACGCCCTCACCAGAATCGGGTTGGGGTGAAATTCCTCACAAGGCGTGGCCAGCATCATGCGCATGAAGTTTTCTACATAAGTCAGCTTGTTTTGCGGATACATGAACGGCAGGCCGATGCTGTACTTATGGCTCATGGCCACTATAGTGGGTATTTTCGCGATCAGGCGGATGGCGCAAAGGTCGCGGTCTGCCTTGTTATTGATATCTAAGGCATCATGATAAAAAGCCGATAAAGCGCCGACTACGCCGACGATGATGGCCATCGGGTGGGCATCACGGCGAAAGCCTTTAAAGAAATTGGTCAGTTGATCATGCACCATCGTATGCTTGGTAATGGCATTTTCAAACTGCTTCAATTGATCATCGTTCGGCAGTTCGCCGTTCAACAGCAAATAGCAAACTTCCAGAAAAGTGCATTGTTCCGCCAATTGTTCGATGGGATAACCACGATACAACAATATGCCGGCTTCACCATCAATATAGGTTATCTTGGAAGAACAGCTGGCCGTCGAAGTGTAGCCCGGATCATAGGTAAACATACCTGTGTGTTTATATAGCTCCTGAACATCGATGACATCGGGCCCCGTAGTGCCTGATAAAACAGGCAGCTCACAGATGGGCTGAGTCTCCTCATTAACTAGGGTAACTCTGCGCTGGTTAGTCATGGTACTGATCTCCATTATAAAAATGTTACTTCATGACGGTATCATAAAGCTCAATAATGTTTAAACAGAAATTACATGCCCAGCTGTTTGACCTGTTTAAGGAATGATAATTCGAAATGCGGAAGGATAATGCTCAGATGAAATGCCGTTTACTGAGGAAAAAATAATAGGAGACTATCTCGTCTTCTCACTGCCCAATGCTGAAATTAAGGGATAAAAACTGTTTTAGTGAAGGCTGTGAAGTATGGCTAAATTTCAAATAGGTAATTGAGTTTTCTTTGTATGGCGAGATTGCCGTAATTCCAAGTAAACCGTAACATAAAACCGATAAATAAAATGATTGAAGCCATAAGCATGCTCAAAATAAAGCTGATAAACACGATAACAGCCAGTAAGCCAAACAAAGCGTTTTTGCAGAAGTCATACATTGGAAAGCCTCACCAAATTAGTCAAAATTTACTATTTGTGCCGGTCTAACAGTGCGGATCAATTCGCACCTACACCGCAGCTGCATCGCAATAAAACCAAAACAGCACAGAGATCAATTCGTGCGTGACATCAGATGCTTAAGGTAAATCTCCAAACTGAAGCTCCAGCGCTATTTAAAAAGAAACCGGTTTCCAAACTTAAAGAGTAATTAACAGCCGTTTTAGTTTCATTCTCTTCATGGATATAAACTGCGCCAAATACATATTTTTTAAAAAATCACGCCAAACTGTAATTGAACAAAGCATGAGGAGCCGAGATCCCGGTAAGGAAAAGATAACTCTATCTGTCTCCCTCAATTGCAAAAGTCAAAGATTTAGCCCAAGTAGATCATCGCTCTGAAGGTGGGTCTAACCAAGATTGAGTTCATGTAGTATTGATTCGATATTTATTTGACAGTAGGCTTGGGCTTTCCTATAGTATCGATTCACTACCAAGTGAGAGGGTATTTATGAGGGCGGTAATTTCCATCATGTCTTACTGGTTAGAGCAAAGCAGAGTGTGACTAATGCCAATGATCGTGCAATATCAGGATGAAAACGTTCTCTTTGCGGAAATTACTGAAACATAAATAAAAAGATGCTTCAAGAATGATATTGGTTCCGGTACAGGTTAAATTTCGGAGCTTTTTCATTAACTGTGACGCATCCACAGACAACTGATAAATATAAAGGTGCAAAAATGAACGATGAATCACAAACAAAAGATAAATTCTGGCTGTATGTTGGCGGCATAACATTTGCCTTATTGACGGTTTTGATCCTGGTTAAGAAAAGCGAGGATGATAAGTTTGCTCCGATCAAAGAGCAAATACAAGAAGAAGCCGCCCTTATGAATATTCGCGTTTTAAACTAAATCCTTGGTGCGCAGGATGTTTTAGTGATCCCCGTCTGCTGTTTTCTGCAGTAAGGCGGTATGTCATGGTCTGAAGGCAACACAATATAGAAGATATAGCGTATCAACGATCGCTTAAAATAATAAATAATGAGGAGAGAATTATGAAACTTAACTTGATAGGCCTAGTGGCGGCATTATCGCTTTTTTCAGGCGGCGCATCGGCGACGGAGTATGTTTACAGGGATCTTATGGCCAATACGCTGCCTTCTGCAAAGTGCGAAGCAAAATCTGCGGCGATTGAAACTGCCTCGAAGCAATATAATGTAAACAGATACAGCAAGAAGTTCTGCCAAACACAAGGATATGGCTGGCATGTCGAGGAAGTGAAAAATCTTGGCACGCCCGTCTGTGAAGAATGCACGGATGGCGCCAACAAAGGCTTGGCTCAATGTCATTTGGAAGATATGGTCGTTACCTGTAAACGCATTAAGCCTGGTTCAGTAGGCATGTTACCCGGAAAAGGCTAACAATACAGACGAATGGCAAGAGATCCGGATGGATCTCTTGCTCATTCTGGCGGTATAAATCGGGCGCTGCTTCAGCACTCGTTTTTCAGATAGCTTTTGAAAGCTTTGTCATCTTGAAAAGGACATGGCTTTCTTGCAAGCAAGCGGTGTCGCGCTCTGTGAACCCAATCTTGCCAAAATTTTCTCCAGACCGGTCAGCAAATAGATAACGATAAAAACCACTGATTCCAGATATAGGCACAGTAAGTAACAACCTTATTCGGATGCGCATAAGGTTCAGCGAGCTTAGGTTTCGTATCTTAATTACATCAAGGAACAGTATTCCAGCTCATTACCAGAAAGCGATAATCAGGTAAAAAGCGTTGCGTACAATTGCAGGGTTATTTTGAAATAGCCAGATAACGAAGAAAAACTTCGAAAATACCGACTCCTCCAGTTGTTGTTGTCGTCGCAGTCATGCCGTTTCGTTTGATCAAATCCGGCAATTTATAATATTTCTGAGCAACCATAAACATTAGCATAACGCAATCAAAAACCTATGCCTGTCCAACATGCAATACAGTTGAGGCATGGCCCAATTGGGCTGTCATCCAAATTCAATGATTAGAAAATCTTCGTCGTATTATTTCTTGATATAGTCATAACGAACTTCCTGAGCAATGCTATTTATCAATGCTGGTTTATAGGCTGTGCAAAAACTTAAGAAACATCGTTGTGGCATTTGTGCGATAATTTAAGGTTTAATTATTCATAGGACCGGTTGTGTCCGAATTATTCTGATATTGAAAGGAGTAACACATGACAGCACTGGTTGGCATCATTATGGGCTCGACCTCTGACTGGGAAACCATGCGCTTTGCTGCGGAAACGCTTGATCGGCTGAAAGTGCCGTATGAGGCTGAAGTCGTTTCGGCGCACCGGACGCCGGACAAACTGTTTCAATATGCTGAATCAGCAGAAGCCAAAGGCCTGGAAGTGATCATCGCAGGCGCCGGCGGCGCCGCGCATCTGCCCGGCATGACAGCGGCGAAAACCGCCATTCCTGTTTTAGGTGTGCCTGTACAGTCTAAAGCATTGAACGGCATGGACTCCTTGTTATCGATCGTTCAGATGCCTGCCGGCATTCCGGTCGGTACATTGGCTATCGGCAAAGCAGGCGCCATCAATGCGGCTTTGCTGGCGACGGCTATTATCAGCAATAAACACAACGAATATCGTACGGCATTAAACGACTATCGATGCGAGCAGACTGAGACAGTGCTTGAGCATTCGGATCCTCGGGAGGATATGGTATGAAAGTAGGGATTCTTGGAGCCGGGCAGCTGGCGCGCATGATTGCGTTGGCGGGTTATCCGTTAGGGCTCGATTTTATTTTTCTGGACCCATCGGCCGATGCCTGCGCCAACAAACTGGGCGAGCATCTGCATGGGGATTACAGCGATCCTGCCTTGCTCGCGCAGCTGGCGGAGCGTGCCGATGTCGTCACTTATGAATTTGAGAATGTGCCGGCACATGTCGCCGAATTTCTGGCGGCGCGGACCCAGGTGCATCCGGCCCCGAAGGCGCTGGCGGTTGCTCAGGACCGGCTCATCGAGAAAAGTTTTTTCCGCGAAATCGGCATTCCGACTCCGGCTTTCGCGGCTGTGGACAGCCTTGAAGATCTGAAACAGGCCATGCCGACCATCGGTTGGCCGGCCATTTTGAAAAGCCGCACCCTGGGCTATGATGGTAAAGGCCAGTCCGTGCTCAAGTCGGTTGACGACCTGGAGCCGGCCTGGGAATCGCTGCAAGGCGTGCCGGCTATCGTTGAGGCTTTTGTGCCGTTCAAACGCGAAGTGTCCATTATTGCAGCACGCAACGTTTCAGGCGCTATCGCTTTCTATCCGTTATCCGAGAATTTGCATCGCGGCGGCATTTTGCGGGTTTCGGAATGCCGCGATGGCGATGCGCTGCAAAAGCAGGCTGAATCTTATGTTTCTACGTTAATGGAAGCGCTGGATTATGTCGGCGTGCTGGCGTTGGAACTGTTCGACGTGGACGGCAGTCTGGTCGCCAATGAATTCGCGCCGCGCGTGCATAACTCCGGCCATTGGACAATTGAAGGCGCTGAAACCAGTCAGTTCGAAAATCATCTGCGCGCCATTCTGGACCAGCCATTAGGCTCTACGGCACCGGTCGGCAAGGCAGCTATGGTGAATTTCATCGGCGGCCTGCCGGCTGACGACGATGTTTTGAAGATTCCGAACGCGCACCTGCATCTCTATGACAAAGCGCCGCGGAAAGGCCGCAAAGTCGCCCACGCGACAGCGCGCGCGGAAAATTCAGAGAGGCTGTCAGACCTGGTTAGAGCATTAACAACGCTCGCCGATCAGGTTGATGATTCGTAACTATCCGGTCTCTTGCCGGTTGGGCGACAAAGCCGCAGCCGGCAAGATTCCTCACGCAGGGCGAATCCATTTATAAACCTGCCGTGCCGCGGGCCAGCCAGCCTCGGGCTTTGGCAGTAATGGCCGTCACGGCCGGATGCGATACTTTTCTCAACATCGAAATGGCGTAGAACCGAACGGTTAAATCTTCCGCCTCGCCAATGGGAATAACTTCGCATTTATCTTCTATTTCTTCTTTGATGGCCGTCGGTAAGGCAAAAATGCCGATGCCGGCCTGGCCAAATTTCTCCATCAGTGCGCTGTCATCAAACTCGCCGGCAATGCGCGGATGAATATGCCGTCTGTCAAACCATTGCTGAAGCTGAGCCCTTATTCCGCTGGCGTTGCCCGGCAATAACAACGGAGCCTTATCAAGACAATTCGGGAATGCCTGCTCAAACGTGTCTGCCAATTTCGGTGCGGCAAAAAAAGTCAGTGTCGACTCTCCAATCGGTCGGCAGAAGCCTCGGATATTAGTATCTGCAGGTACTTGGTTGTCCGAAATGACCAGATCCAGCTTGTGCTGGTCCAGATCGCCCAGCAGCGAGTCAAGATCGCTTTCATGGCAATTGATGCGTACCAGGGCAGGTATATGCAAGGCTGGCTCCAGCAGGCGATAGGCGATGGATTTAGGCACGACGTCGGCAATGCCTACATTGAATGTCAATACCGGTTCGGTAGGCCTATCGTGAACTATGCTCTCCAATTCGCTGCCTAGCGAAAAGATTTCATCGGCGTAAGTTAAAACTCTGTGCCCGGTATCGGTGAGCTCGAGATGGCGTCCTACACGGTCAAATAAAGCCACACCTAGCGTTTCTTCCAGTAAACTTAGTTGCCCACTGATCGTTTGCGGTGTCAGATTCAAACGCTCGCTGGCTCGGGCAATGCTTTTTTCCTTGGCGACCATCCAGAAGTAATGGAGATGCTTGTAATTAATCATAAATATTGCTCAGTTAATGCTCTGATTCCAGTCAATTAGAACATGATCACTAAATAATACTCGAATGATTTTTTTTTATATTCAACAAATTTGATGCATTGGCAGATGTTTGCTTCTTTAAAAAAGCATAAAAGTTCGAGTATTTCGATCAATTAATAAAAAATATCCGACTTTTTATTTGGTACAGTAAGAGGTAAGTTAAAAGCTCATCTGGTAATACTCATGTAGGAGTGCAGTATGCAAATTGATATTCAAGCCCGAAACTTTTCCTTGACCGAATCCTTGAAACGTTATGTCGTTAAACGCATCAATAGCGCTTTAATCAGCAGCAATGATTCCGTCCAGCGCATTATCGTACGCCTTTCCAGTGATAATGGCCTCAAAGGCGGAACTGATAAACGCTGTCATATTCAGGTAGTGATTCCGCATCAATCAGATGTAATTATTGATGATGTTGAGGAAAACATGTATGCGGCTGTTGACAATGCGACCGATCGAGCCGGGCGCACTGTTACGCGTCATGTGACTAAACATCGCAAATTCAAACGCGTATTAGATCCAATTGACTCAACTGCTGCGTAGAGTTTATTCAATTCATAATCATTCTATTCGACTAAAGACACTAACGCGCTCTCTCCATTCGGGAGAGAGCCATTAGCAGCACCTCAGTCCACTGCAGCATTAATCAAGCTTGGGCAGTCTAACCAATTTGCCGAATCAGTTTTAACCAGGCCTGGACTGTTGATTTACCGTATTTATCCAGATCATCTCTTTAATCCAATTCATAATCCGGAGGAGAACGCATGAACTTTCGAATACGACAGTTGATCGTTTTAGCGGCTTTATGCCTGGCGAGTCTGAACGGCTTTGCCGGGCAACGTATCGCCGTTTTGGATTTCGAGCTGAAGGATCTGACCCTGGCGCCAGGCATTCCTTCTGAAGTCGAACGTACGGCCGGCATAAAGGCCATGTTGGAAAACGAGCTGGTGAAAGCCGGGTATGAAGTCGTGCCGGTAAGCTTGGAGGCTCAGCAAAGCGCTAATGCCGGTGTCGGGTATCTTTTCGATCATGATGATGTGGCGGCCAAGCTGGCCATACAGGCTGGCGCCGACTATATATTGGTCGGGCGTCTGCATAAGCCCAGTTTCCTGTTTGTCTATCTTATGGGGCATTTGGTTAGCGCGCGTGACAGCCAGTTAGTAGGAAACTACGTTTCAGAGATTAAAGGCAGCGATAAAAAATTGACCTTAAAAGGTGTGGAGGATCTGGTCGTTAAAATCGACAAAACACTGAAAGCAATAAAACAGCCTTGAATACCGAGGAATTTTTTCTATCAAAAAGGCATTTTGTCATACTGAATTATAAGTTTTTGCTAAACTATTCTTTTCAGTAACTATGTGCCATATAGTTTGGCGCTATAACTAAATAATAGCAGGGACAATATGCCGGTTATATTAAAAGAACTTGCCGATTTTTGCGGAGCCCGGATTGAAGGAGGGGACGCATCGGCATTAATTCATTCTGCAGCGGATATTATGACTGCACAAAGCGGACAGGTCACTCAGCTGACTAACAGCCGATATGCCGCGCATATCAAGGATTCGACGGCTTCCGCCTGTTTTATCGCTGAAGGTTTCGCTGTTGAAGACGTTCCGCCAAGCATGGCGTTATTGGTTTGCGCCGATCCGGAGATCAGCTTTATTAAAGCGGTTGAATTGCTGCACCCTGCCAAAAGTTACTGCCGGCAAATCTCGCCACAGGCTGTGCTCGAAGATAATGTCGCATTAGGCAACGAAGTGTATGTCGGGCCATACGCCGTTATTGGGGAAAATGCGGTGATCGGTGATGGCAGTGATATCCTGGCTGGTGCGTATATCGGTAGAAATACAAAAATAGGCAAGAATTGCCGCATTCATCCGTATGCAATCATCTATGACGACGTGGAAATAGGCGATAACGTCATCATACATTCCGGTGCGGTTATTGGCGCTGAAGGGTTCGGTTACAAATTCCGCAACGGCGCTCATGTTAAAGTGCCGCAGGTCGGCAATGTCGTTATCGAAGATAACGTCGAGATCGGCGCCAATACCTGTATCGACAGAGGCGCATTGGGCAGCACGATTATCGGAATGGGCAGCAAAATAGATAATCTGGTGCAGATCGGACATAACAACAAAGTCGGCAAACATGTAATCATGTGCGGTCACGTTGGTGTATCCGGTTCCTGCACGATTGAAGATTATGCCATTCTGGCCGGCAGTGCAGGCGTTGCCGATCATGTCACGATCGGACGTGGTGCTGTGGTTCTGGCGCGCTCGGGCATAGCCGGCGATGTTAAAGCCGGGGCTCAGGTATTCGGCAGTCCTGCCAAAGATAAGAAAGAAGCCTATAAAGAACAGATTGCCATCAGCAAACTGCCTGAGTTATTAAAGAAAGTGAAAGTCCTGGAAGAGAGACTCAGCCTTCTTGAGAAGGATGAATAGCCGATACGTTTTAGGGAATTTAAAGGTGAACGAATATTGCCGTTGAGGGCGCTCATTGAGGAGGATATCTCTCCAGCAATGTCAATATTTCTGATAGGTATATTTGGAAGAGGATACTGTTATCTAGCTTAATAACAGTCCTGAACATACCCCCTCGCAGAATATATGCGAGGGGGTATAGCAGTTATCTTTTACAGATTATTCTGCTTTGTTGCTAGTTGCTTTTTTTCTTGCGTCAATTTGCTGGAAAGTTTCTTTTTGAAGCTCAGCTACGGCGCCGCTTTTCAAATGCTCAGTTTCTCTGCTTTTGAGCATGACAACTAATACGATAGTTAAAACGATGATTCCGCCGATATACAGCCAGAAATTATCTCTTTGTTGTTCTTCAGCCATTTTTAAATCCTCATATAGTTATTGTAGTAATGATTTTTTGTCCCCTCTCCTCAAAGGGGTAACTCAGTAATTATTTTAATCACCGAATCAATCGTCGAAGTTTTTATAAACGACGGGTTAATTTTTATCACGAGATAAGGTGTTGTGTCAAAACTAAAATGAAATTATCTTGATTGCTAGTTTTTTGAGCTTACGCAATTAGCTTGTTTATTCGTAAATTTCTTAATATTTTATAAATAAAATATTGATAATAAAGAATTTTATTTTTTGATTTCGCGGCATGCATAAAAGCTGTCGTAGCGTATTGTTAGCATGAGATGGCGTACGGCTGGCTAAAAAATCACAGTGGCGAGGCAGAAGGAAGGTCAGAATGTTTGAAAAAGTCGGGGAACCAGGCCATACCTTGAAGAAATCCGATTATGATGAGCAACTGCCTGAGCTGAGAAGGCAATTACTGGTAGTTCAGCAGAAACTCAGGCAAATGGACTTTCCTGTCATTATCCTCATATCGGGCGTAGATGGAGGCGGCAAAGGCGAGGCGATCAATTTGCTGAACGAGTGGATGGATCCGCACTATGTGCAGACCAATGCTTTCGATGATCCCAGCGATGAAGAGAAAGAGCGCCCCGAATTCTGGCGATTCTGGCGCACCTTGCCGGCAAAAGGCGCCATCGGCATTTATACCGGTTCCTGGTACAGCGAGCCGTTATCGCGGCGTATCCATCGGGAAATCAACGATGAACAACTGCAGACTGAACTCATGCATATCAGACAACTGGAGCAACTGCTGATAGATGATGGCGCTTTGATCATCAAATGCTGGCTGCATCTTGGCCGGGAGGCACAGAAAAAACGTTTGAAAAAACTCGAAAAAAATCCCAAAACCAGCTGGCGGGTAACCAGCCGCGATAAAAAGCATCTGGAAACCTATGACGAGTTTATCAGTGCGGCTGAAAAAGTGCTGTCCGGAACCAGCACCGGCATATCGCCGTGGCTGATCATCGACGGTACGGACAAGCATTACCGCCGCTTAGCGATAGGCCGGTACGTGCAGGACAGCATCAGCAGGCATATTGAACAGAGAGATGCAGACAGGGGAGGCATCGAAAAGCCAGCCGCACCCGGCGTCATTAACATTGCGCAGCATAATCTGCTTGATACGCTCGACCTGACGCTTAAACTGGAGGAGAAAACCTACCATGAGCAACTGCATTTTTACCAGGGCAAGCTGAGCAAATTAGCAAGGCTGGCGCGTCAGAAAAAGCGCTCCAGCATATTAGTCTTCGAAGGCTGGGATGCCGGCGGCAAAGGCGGAGCCATCAGGCGCTTGATCCATGCGCTGGATGCGAGGAACTATCGCGTGATTCCTGTTTCCGCACCCACCGATGAAGAACGCTCCCGGCATTATTTGTGGCGATTCTGGCGCCATATCCCAAGGGCCGGCAAAATCACGATTTATGACAGGAGTTGGTACGGGCGCGTGCTGGTTGAACGTGTCGAAGGTTTTGCGGCAGAATGTGAATGGCAGCGCGGGTATTCGGAAATCGTCAACTTTGAGGAAGAATTGATGCGTGCCGGCATCATTATCCTGAAATTCTGGCTGCATATCGACAAGGATGAGCAACTGAGACGGTTCCAGTCACGCGAGCAGATCAGCTATAAACAATACAAAATAACCGATGAAGACTACCGCAATCGCGAAAAATGGGCCGCATACGAATTGGCCGTCAATGAAATGATTGTTCGGACCAGTACCCAGACAGCGCCCTGGACATTGGTTGAAGGCAATGATAAAAAATACGCCCGCATCAAGGTGCTGAAAAGCTACTGTGAGAGGCTGGAATCGGCTTTGGGCTGAAAGCTGCCTTTTGAACACAGTTCAAGGCACTTATGATGCTCGTTTAAATCACTGGCTGCATCTGATAGAAAAACACCAACAGGTTTGCGTAAGCCCTGAATGTTAAAAATACCGCTCAGCTTGAAGCTGAATATTCATCTTAAATTCAGGTTAAAGGGCTAGATTTCGAGTTAAGAACAACAAAAATCAACCCTCAATTACGGACTGTGCCATGGCTCACAATATCCGATTCATTGCATTATTATTTATCTGTTCCTCAATAGCCCAAGCGGATGTATTCAAATGCACCGATCCTCAAACCAAGGGAGCCCTGTATCAGGCGAAGCCTTGTGCCGGCGCTGCCGTCGAGCAGCGGATTGAGATGAAAAACCGTAGCGCAGCGGAAGAAGCTGCGGCGGCCGAAAGACTGCGCAATTGGCAGGCTAGGAAGGCGGAGGAAGAAGCGTTGAAAGAGGAAATTGCGAAAGAGCGATGGGAAGCGCATTTAAAAGCCGCTGAAGTTGAAGCCGCTCAACGCAATGTGGCAATCCAGCGGGAGCTGGTACGGACACAACAGAGACTGGCCGATGAGATGAGCAGGCGGCCTGTGATTGTTCCGGTCCAGTCTGACTTCAGCCCGGCAAGCGCTGATACGAGGGTAATACAGGTGGACCAAGGCGCTAGGCAAGGGCCGGTGGCGATTCCGCCTCAGCCTGGCACAGGCCCAGTAAGAGTTGGCACGAACGCAAAACGGGCGAGCCAATGGGGCACGGCAGGCCGATGAGATAAGCAGATGCATCCAGGCAGAGTTCCGGTTCTGTTACCGCTTTTGGCCTTGCCTTCTTGAAAAACAGATCAATTGCCTGTTCCGTAATCCCATAACCGGCTGGCTATGCCGGTTTTTTGTTCCCAAAACTCGACAATAGTTCATTGCTGAATAACAGTAATTACACCTGGCGCAAGGCAATATCGGGATTACAAACATGAGCTATGGTCACAGCAGTTTTCAGCCGGCAATAAAATCGCGGCAATATCAAAGCATTACGATAAGTACTCATACGAATTTTATCCAACTCTTTTCTGAGTATAAATGAATGTATGCATGTCATGAACCGAGGGAAACATATGGATTGATGTTCAGCATTCCCTCCCTTCATCTGGAAATTTTTCTAAGCATGAATTTAAGGAGAATATCAATGACACATGAATCCTTACAATTTAACCCATTTAAACCCCTGTTACTGCTGTCCATTGCCTTCCTGCTTGGCGGCTGTGCAGGTAATCCTCCCAACGATAAAATGGCAACTGCACAGCAGTCGTTTAACCAGGCCAATGCGGATGATGGCGATAGGTATGCTCCTTTAGAAATGCGGGTTGCTCAGGAAAAATTGAGCAAAGCCCATGCGGAAATGCATGATGAGGACTATGAAGAAGCGGCAGCACTGGCTGACGAGGCAATGATTAATGCCAAGCTGGCTTCCGCGAAAGTTAATGCTGCCAGATCCACGGCGAAGCTGGAAGAGTTAAAGAAAAGCATTAGTTCATTACGCCATGAAATAAGGATTGAAAGGCAGATGCAATAAATGGCGGAACGTAGATAAACCCTCAAACGACTGTTCTTGAGCGTTAGGTAGTTAACCTTGATTAAGGAGTAACACTATGTCAACTAGAAAGCGGAATGCAGCTGCAGTTTATTGTAAGGCGGGAATTCTGATAGGCGCTGTACTCATGCTGGCAGGGTGTGCTACAGAGCCGCATAGAGGATTAGAGGAGGCAACACAGAATCTGAATCGGGCAAAGCAGGATCCGAAAATAGCCAATAATGCGCAGGTTGCCTTGTATGACGCCGAGCAGACTATTAATAGAGCCCATGAAGCCTGGGAAGAGGATGAAGATGAAGAATATATTGATCATCTGGCGTATATGGCAAACCAGCAAATAAAGATTGCCGAGGCGAACGCCCAGGAAAAGATAAGCAATGATGAGTTCGAGCAGTTAAGCGGTAAGAGTAAGCAAATGCAGTTGGATGCCAGGACAAGAGAGCTTACGGACTTGAAGGCTCAAACCCTCACCTTGGGCGATACGCTCTTTCAGACAGGTCAAGCCGATCTCAAGCCAGGGGCATCGCAGAATCTTTACCGACTGGCATCCTTTTTAAAAGAAAATCCCAATCGGAAGGTCGTCGTTGAAGGGCATACGGACAGTGTCGGCTCAAGCTATAGAAATCAGCGTTTGTCAGAGATGCGCGCTCAATCCGTGGCAAACTTTTTAATTTCCAACGGCGTGGAAAGTTCGCGCATAACGGATGTCGGGTATGGTGAAGAGTACCCTGTTGACACTAATAGCACCTCATCCGGACGTGCAAATAACCGGCGGGTGGAAGTCGTTATCATGAATGAAGGCGAAGAGCCCAGACTGAGACGTTGATGATCTGAATGAAATTTACGTTCCTGCACCGGCATTTATTTATGCCGGTGCAAGATGTTTATTGCCTTAAATCCTTAACCACGCGCACGATTTCACTATCGTCGGGAATGGCTTCAATGCTGAAGCCCAGCTTTCTCATCAGCGACAGCATGGGTTTATTGATCGCCAGCACCTCGCCTTCAAAGAAGGACATGCCCTTGTATTTTGCCGCCTGCATCAGCGTTTTCATGATGCGGGTCCCTATGCCCATGCCCTGGCAGTCATCGGAGACCACCAGCGCAAATTCCACGGAATGGCCATCGGGATTCATCATATAACGGCCTACGCCCAATTCGGCCGGCATATTGTCATGATCGGTGATGGCCACAAAGGCCATTTCGCGGTCGTAATCGATCTGGGTAAAACGCACGATCATTTCCGGCGTCAATTCCTGCAACGATTGCATGAAACGGAAATACTTGGTGCGCTCCGACAGGCGGTGCACGAAATCCTTTTCCATATCCGCGTCCTCGGGGCGGATAGGGCGGATGGTAATGTTCATGCCGTTGGGCAACTGGTAATGCTGCGTCAATTCATGCGGATAGGGATGGATCGCCATATGCGAATAGGGCATGAGCTGATGCGAGACTTCGGCCTTGATGCGCGCGTCCACGGCCATGACGCCGTGCTCGTCGACAATCAGCGGATTGATGTCCAGCTCCAGGATTTCCGGCAGCTCGCTGACCATGATCGATATATTCAACAACACATCGATCAGGGATTTCATATGGGCCGGCGGCAACTGGCGGAAAGCCTGCAAGTATTTGGCCGCCTTGGTTTTAGCGATTAAATGCTCGACCATGTAGGCGTTGAGCGGCGGCAGCGCGACAGCGGAATCCCGCACGATCTCCACCATGGTCCCGCCCAGGCCGAAACTGATGGCAGGGCCGAATACCGGGTCCCTGACCACGCCTATCATCAGTTCGCGGCCGCTGGGTGAGCGGAACATGGGCTCGACCGTCATGCCGACTTCCGTAATCTCGGGATATTTGCGCTTGATGGCCGATTCCATCTCCGTGAAATTGCGGGAAACCTCCAGCGCGCTGTTGATATTCAGCCTGACGCCGCCAATATCGGACTTGTGGCTGAATTCGGCCATGTTGACTTTCAACACCACCGGAAACCGCAGCGTTTCAGCAGCGATCATGGCATCTTTGGCGCTGGATACCTTGATGGTCTGCGTGACTGGAATATGGAAGGCCGCCAGTATCGCTTTCGACTCCTGCGTCGTCAAAACCTGGCGGCCCTCCGACAAAACGCGCTCGATAATCAGCCGCGCGCCGATCACATCGGGATGCGCCAGTTCATCCGAAGGCGAAGGGATTTGCTTGAGCAGAATCTGGTTGCGGCTGTAGGTCGCCAAAAACGAAAAGGCATCAACCGCAACTTCCGGTGTGCTGAAATGGGCGATTTTGCTGTTACCGAACAGGTTCCGGCCTTCCTGCACGCGCGCGCCTCCCGTCCATGAAGCCAGCACCGGCTTCTGGCTGGACTTGGCGCCTTCGATAATATACTGGGCGACCTGCGTCGGGTTCGTCATGGCCTGCGGCGTCAGAATGACCAGCACGCCGTCGATGTTCTTGTCTTTCAGGCAGATGTCCAGCGCCTGCTTATAACGTTCGGGCGTGGCATCGCCGAGAATGTCGATAGGGTTGGCATGCGACCAGTGCGCCGGCAGCGCCGTGTTCAATGCTTCCAGGCTTTCCGGACCCAGCTCGGCCATCTTGATGCCGACATCCTCGGCGCGGTCGGTGCTCATGACGCCAGGTCCGCCGGCATTGGTGATGATCGCCAGCCGGTCCTGGCGAACTATGTAATTATTGGCCAACACGCGCGCGGCCGAGAACAGTTCGGCGATGCCGTAAACTCTGACGACGCCTGCCCGCTCGATGGCTGCATCAAAGACATTATCGCCGCCGACCAGCGCGCCGGTATGCGACATGGCCGCCTTGCTGCCCGCCTCATGACGGCCGGACTTGATCAGGACCACCGGCTTCAGGCGCGCGGCGGCTTTCAGGCCGCTCAAGAAGCGGCGGGCATCGCGTATGCCTTCCACATACATCAGAATGCCGGTCGTTTTGGCGTCCATGGCCAGATAATCCAGCACCTCGCCGAAGTCGACGTCAGCGGCTGCCCCCATCGAAACTACCGTGGAAAAACCGATAGCCTGGGATTTGGCCCAGTCCAGAATAGCCGTGCAGACGGCGCCCGACTGCGACAGCAGCGCCAGCCGGCCGTCTTTGACCGGCCCCTCGCCGAAGGTCGCATTCAGATGGCCGCTGGGCCGGACGATGCCAAGGCAGTTCGGTCCTACGATGCGGATGCCGTAACGGTGCGCGATATCGAGCACTTCCTGTTGTAGCCGCTTGCCTTCGGCGCCCAGTTCACCGAACCCCGCGGTTATGATGATGACCGAGGCGACGCCTTTTTCGCCGCATTGGCGCATGATGTCCGGCACAGCGGCGGCCGGTACTGCAATCACGACCAGATCCAGATCTTCGGGAACGGCGATCAAGTCAGGGTAGGCTTTCAAACCTAGCACCGTTTCGCGTTTGTTGTTGACCGGATACAGTCCGCCTTCAAAGCCCGCCTCCTGCATATTGAGCAGCAGGCGATAGCCGACGCTGTTCTCGCGTTCGGATGCGCCCACGATAGCCGCTGTCTTGGGTGTGAAAAAAGGGCTTAGATAGTGAGGTCCCATACCTGCTCCGGCGATAAGATGAAAATAACCGAAATGTTACCATTTTGCGCGCCCGGCCCAATCAAATTTTGCCGGCTGGGGCTTAGAGAAAGCCAAAAATGGTACACTGGCCTTTTTGATTGAATGATGGGTATGTTGACGCGTTTGATAGCAAAGTTATTCGTGGCCGCACTGTTCGGTCTTGTGATGTCCGGGAGCGTATTTGCGCATGCCGGCGAGCATCACAGCCAGAACTGTTTTGTCGACGTAGGCGATACCCGGCTTCGGCTGAGCGGCTACCAGTTTCAGCCGGGGCTGGAGAACGAGCATTTTTGCCGTGTTTTCCCTGAGCTTGGGCAGATCATTATCGCGGTCGAGCCACTGGAAGAAGGCCTGGAAAACAGGCAGATCGCGCTGGAATTGCTGGAGCTGTCTTCATGGACAGACTGGCTTTCAAATGCCGAAAAGGCTTTTGCGGTCATCAAGCAACAGCCCGCCAAACAATTCGGGGCAGGGCTTGTTTCGATCCAACAAACCATCGGGCAACGCGGCGTTTATGCTTTGAGAGTGATCATGCAGGACGATGCGGGCCATCTTCGGCATCAGTACTTTGTATTTTTAGTGGGTGTTCCGGTCACGAAAATACTGGCAGTTCTGGCTGGTTTTTTATTGCTGGGGTTGGGTTTTGCCTGGAGCCGGAAAATAGCGGCCAAAGGAGAAAGGGCGGCTTAAGTCGCCCCCATAGATAGGGTAAGTGCAGTGTAGGTGCGAATTCATTCGCACTGCTTGTCTATCTCGATTTTATCCCAAGTCGAATACCCTAAAGGGCACAAGTGAATTCGACCCTACAACTGCGCAACATCAGTTAATCAATAGCAAGGCGCGATAACGATCCAGATCTGTTACCGTATCGAGGTCCCATTGCTCCTTCAGTTCGTGATGGCGTAGCTGCAGTTGATTGATGCGGGCGCGGGTTTGCGCCAGTACTTCCGATGTGCCCCAGGCCATATCGGCGAACAGTTCCGGGCAGGGCCGGTTAAGGCCTATCATGACATAGCCGCCGTCTTCGGCGGGCGCCAGAACCACGTCATGGTCCTTACGCAATGCGGTGATGGCTTCTTCCAGATCGGTTTCGGTCAATGACGGACAATCGCAGCCCATCAGCAAGGCATGCGGATAATCAGCCAGCGCCGCTTCAAAGGCCCGGTGCATGCGTTCGCCCAGATCGGCGCCTTGTTGCTGTTTTAGCTCCAGGTGATAAATAGCCGCCGAGGCGATGAAGAATTCATGATCGATCGATGGCGCGCACCAGAGCTGCACCGGGCATAGCCGATTTTGCGCCGCCAGCTTCAGCGTTCTTTGGCTGAGCTCAACATGAAGGTCGGCCGCCTGTTCGGCGGTCAATGCCGGCATCAGGCGGGTTTTGACTTGGCCCGGAACCGGCGCCTTGCAGAAGATCATCAATACGGTATCCGGGTATTTGCAGGTCATCGGATCAACCGCGTTTCAGCGGCTTGAATGGCAGCAGCAACAGGCGCGAGAAACTCAAATCCTTCGGGCGGCGGTAGGCGTTCAGGCCAATCGGCATGGTCGTTTGCCCGAATCTGGGGGCGGGCGTATAGGTTTTGCAGAGCCTGTCCCACCATGAAATCGAAAAGCCGTAATTGCTGTCCGTTTCAACGGGGATGGTGGAATGATGCACGCGGTGCATGTCGGGCGTAATGATCAGCCAGCGCAGTTTCCTGTCGATGGCCGGCGGAATGTAGACATTGCTGTGGTTGAACGTTGCCGCCCCGTTCAGGATGATCTCAAAGGCGATTACGGTCATGGGATGGGCGCCGATCAGGTAAATGCAGGCCACTTTGTAAAGCATCGACAGCATGATTTCCAGCGGATGGAAGCGCACGGCCGTGGTCGCGTCAAATTCCAGATCGGTATGATGGATCTGGTGCAGGCGCCAGAGCGGCGGCCATTTATGCGTAAGAATGTGCTGGCAATAGAGCGCGAAATCGAGAAACAGCAGCGTGACGATGATCGACAGCCAGGCCGGCGCGCGCCACTGGTTCAGAAGCCCCCAGGAACTGTCGGCGGCATGGACTGCGCTCAGATAGGCAATGCCGCCCAGCGTCAGGCTCATGATCATCATGTTGAACACGGCCAGTCCCAGATTGACGGACCAGCGCTGCCGCAGGCTGATATTCAGCTTTCTTCGGGGACTGATGCGCTCCCAGCCGATCATGGTTAAAAAGATGCCGATCGATGCCGACAGGCGAATCAGGGCTTCCATAAGTGTCCTCCGCTGTAAAGCCGGGCCAGTGATTGCGGGTCGGCGCCGAAAAAGTAACGCAGGCGCAGGCTCCACATGAGCAGTATGGTTTTGTACAGGCCGAATTGCAACCAACGCCGGCCCGAGCTGTTTACCTTGGCTTTCAGGCATAATGGCGGGCTGAATTTGTTTAACGCCTTGCAGAGGGCGATGTCCTCCATCAGGCTGATGTCGGGATAGCCGCCGACTGCTGTGAACGCTTCATGCGTGACAAAGATGGCCTGATCGCCCGTGGCGATGCCGGTTAGCCAGGAGCGCCAGTTCATCATTTGTGCGATGACTTTGAGCATGAAGTGGTCGCCGCTCAAGCGAATGTCAAAGCGTCCCCAGGGCGCGGGCCTGTTGATCTGTTCCCGAATCAGTTGAATGGCATTATCGGGCAGGAAAGTATCGGCATGCAGAAACAGCAGCACTTCGCCCGTTGCCTGTCCGGCGCCGGCGTTCATTTGCCGGGCGCGGCCTTTGGGTGAGCTTACGACCCGGTCGGCCAGCGGTTCGGCGACAGCGGGCGTGCCGTCGGTACTGCCGCCGTCGACGACAATAAGCTCGCAGTCGTTGCGCAAAGGCTGCAGGGCCGATAAACAGCCTTGGATGTTTTGTGCTTCATTCAGCGCCGGGATGATGATCGAAAACTTCATGGCAGTCGCCAATACAGTGTGCAGTGGTTAATGTTAACAATATCGTGCGATTGAAAACAGGGCTGTATGTTAGCGCAGCCGGACGGCACATGTTGTCCCGTTCGAATGTTTGGCGATGATCAAGTACGGCCATTCAGCTCAGGCATTGCAGAAACGTTAAGGCCGGGGGTACAACCCCCCGGCCTGCTTAGGTTCAAACCAGAACAGTAGGTTACGCATCGCGTACCTTTTCAAAATGTTCAGGTGAATGAAGCGCGGTGCGTACCCTACAGTCAGTTACAACGGCTCAAACAAAGCCGTCAGATCTTCGGCAGTCAGCTGCGGCGATTCTTCGCCGCCGCCTTTATAAATGCCTTCGGCCAGCCGGCGCTTTTTTTCCTGCATGACCAGGATTTTCTCTTCGACCGTATTTTCCGTGATCAGTTTGTAGACGAACACGGGCTTATCCTGGCCGATCCGGTAGGCGCGGTCGGCGGCCTGGGTTTCGGCGGCCGGATTCCACCACGGATCGTAAATGATCACGCTGTCGGCTTCGGTCAGGTTCAGGCCGACGCCGCCGGCTTTCAGGCTGATCAGGAAGACGTTCACGGCGCCGCTTTTAAACTGCTCGATGGCTTCCTCGCGCTTGCGCGTCTGGCCGGTCAGTTTGCTGTAGGCAATGTCGCGCGCATTCAGTTCATCTTCAATCAGAGCGATCATGCGGGTGAATTGCGAGAACACCAGAATGCGCCGACCTTCTTCCAGCTGTTCCGGCAGAATCTCCATCAGCAGGTCGAGCTTGGCCGACTGCTTGACTTTCTGCGCGCTTTCCAGCGGCAGCGTGCGCGGGTCGCAGCAGGTCTGGCGCAGCTTCAGCAGGGCATCGAGAATGGTGATATGGCTGCGCGACAGACCGCGCAGGGCGATCGCGTCGCGGACTTTCTTCTCCATGGTCAGGCGGATGCTTTCGTACAGCGCCGCCTGTTTTTCGCCCAAGGGCACGGAACGGATGATCTCGGTCTTGGGCGGCAGTTCGGTCACGACATCGTGCTTGGTGCGGCGCAACATGAACGGCGCGATGCGCTGCGTCAGCCGGGCGCGCTGCTGGCCGTCGCCGTGGACTTCGATCGGCGTGCGATACAGTTTTTTAAAGATGACGTTGCTGCCCAGAAAGCCCGGCATCAGGAAATCGAATTGCGCCCAAAGTTCGCCCAGATGGTTTTCCATCGGCGTGCCAGTCAGGCACAGGCGGTATTGTGCCTTGATTTCGCGGACTATCCGAGCGGCTTTGGCCGAAGGATTTTTGATGACCTGGGCCTCGTCCAGAACCAGGTAGTAATAGTCCCGTTCGAGCAGCGCCTGCTCATCGCGGGGCAGCAGCGGATACGTGGTCAGGATCAGGTCGTAATTGCCGATCTCGTCGAAATATTGCTTACGGTCGGAGCCCTGCAGGATCAACACTTTCAGGTCGGGCGCGAAGCGTTCGGCTTCGCGCCGCCAGTTGCCCATCAGGCTGGTCGGCGCGATGATCAGGCAGGGCGCCGTCATGCGGCCGCTCTGTTTTTCCAGCAGCAGATGGGCGAGCGCCTGCACGGTTTTGCCGAGCCCCATGTCATCGGCCAGAATGCCGCCAAACCGGTACTCACGCAGGAATTGCAGCCAGTTAAGCCCATGCCGCTGGTAATTGCGCAGCTCCGCTTTCAGCCCTGCGGGCGGGGCGACATTCTCGATGCCGGCAAAGTTCTTCAGCTTCTGGCCCAGCTCGCGCAGCGCTTCGCCGCCGGACAGCCTGAACAGGCCGTAGTTGTGCATTTCCATGTCGACGAGGCTGCCGGCATTGAAGCGCGACAGCCGGAGCGCGCCGTCGTTGGCCAGCGCGCTGTTGCTGTTGAACAGTTCGATCAGAATCGCCAGGAACGGCTTGATTTTCTCGGACGGCAAGGTCAGGTAACGGTGATCGCCGATATGCAGGTTGAGCCGTTCGGGCAGGTCTTCCAGATCGTAATATTCCAGAACCGGCATGATCAGCGGCAGCAAAGGCAACGACTGGCCGTCGATGTCGACGTTAAAGCGCATTTCAAACCAGTCGTAAGGGCTTTCGCTGATCTCGACATCCCAGGTTTCCGCGTCCTGGAAATGAAGCCTAAAGCTCTCGTCCGTATCGATGAGCCAGCCTTCCTGTTCAAGTTCCGGCAATACATTGAGCAGAAAGTCGCCCCAATGGGCCGCGATGTCCAGCGGGGATTTGGCGCGGCTGAAGAACACTCTCTCGCGCGGATGCGCGACGCCGGCATCGCCAAACCCCAGTTCAGCCAGTCGATCGAAGGCCAGCTGTTCGGCGGCCGTATCGCGCTGGATGCGCAGGAATTTCCGGTTGGTCTTGACCACGCTGTAGGGCTCATGGGCCAATGCCGGCAGCGCCCATTGGCCGTAAACGAATTCCAGAACCATGAAATGTACGTAATGGTCATCGATGGGCCGGCCCTGCAATGTCAGCCGGGGCGTAGGCGCAAGGTCATTCACCTCGATCAATTCGATTTTTCTCGGCGGCGGCAGGGGCAGGCTGGGGTGTTCAACGATCAGCCGCTCGCTGAATATCTCGACGTGCTCGGGCGGCACCAGCGGGGCCGATAAAACCTTCTTGAGCTGGTCGGCGCTCAGGTTGTGCGTATCAACGGTGCCGATGGTGCCCAGTTCGGTGTCCAGATAATAAGGCGGATCGGTCAGTATCAACAAGGCTTCAGGCTCGACGGCGACTTCCAGTTGGCAGGCGCCGTCCTGTTGCTGTTTCCAGTCCAGGCGTAATTCCCTCGCGTCGGCCGCTTTCAGAGGTGATGACTGTTCAAAATCCCGCCAGTACAGACGCCCTGTCCGCGCCAGCTTCGACAAGGCGATCGAGCCTGCGGCGCCTCTGATCGGCGGCTCGCCGATATGGGCATTGCTCAGCGCGAACAGCAAGGTGGTAATTTCAACATCTTCCGGCTGAATGGCCGGCATATGCATATAGCTGTAGCGCAGATTGTTCAGTGTGGTTTGCCTGCCTTTGCTCAAGCCCCCGGTCTTTTTTTCCTTCGTGAGGTAAAATTCCATCATGAATTCATAGGGCTGCCTGCCGGGCTTCAGGACATAAGCGATAAATTCCTGATGGGCATCGTGTTGGGGCGCTTGCTCCGGTTTATCAAGGCTGGCAAGCCAGTCCAGACAGCTCGAGTCCACGGCTGGAGGGGCTGTTTGAATGGAGTCTTGATACATCAGGCAGACCGCCGCCACATGTTTGCAGTTATAGCCGACCGGACAGGAGCAGTCGCCTTCAATCGTCGCGGCGCTGTAGTCAGGGCGCCAGACGATGCGGATATTCTGGTTATACGGGGTTTTTACGCTGCCTTTGACAGACGAATTGAGCTGTACAAAAAGAGCGCCTTCGCTGCTGATACTCAGCTTGACCACCTGGCCTTTCAAATAATAATTGCGGCCGCGCTCGTAAGAACTCTCGCTGCATGCGTGGCGTATAGCGGAAAGGGACAGTTGTTTAGGGTTGTTCATGAATCATGGCCCATTGACTGCGGGCGGAAGAATAATACGGAAAAGCTGTGCACTATAGGGAAGGCGAGGGGGGTTGTGCAAGTCTGTTTTTATTTGGGCTGGCGGATTTAAGCATAATTGATCGAGGAGCGGGTGCTTGTTCTATGGATGAAGAATGGCTGCCGGCATCTAGGTATCGCATGAAGCAGGGGAACAGCTTGATGTTGCTTAGAAACGGGGATTCAATAACTTCAGGGCTTTTAGTTGCAAATTAAGGATTCGCTAAAAAAATAACTTCCGATATTTCTTCAGGTTAAGGCTCTTTCTGGCCCCGATTGCCGTCCTGTGGGAGCGATGCCTACATCGCGATTTAAAATCGCCCGGCAAGGCGCGATGTGGGTATCGCTCCCGCCGCGGTTGCCCGTCTTTATTGAATCGCTTGGGGCTTTGCTTCAATGATGGCCTGAATCTCGGCGGCCTCCAGGGTTTCTTTCTCCAGCAGAGCCCCGGCCAGTGCCTCCAGTTGCGGGCGATGCGTCTTTAGCAGTTCCGTGATCTTTTCTTCGATGCCATGAACCAGCGCATGGATCTCATCATCGATGATCTGCGCGGTGTGTTCGCTGAAATCCTTCTGCTGGGTCATTTCCCGGCCCAGAAAGATATGTTCCTCGCCTCGGCGGAATACGACCGGGCCGATCTTCTCGCTCATGCCCCAGTGTGACACCATGTGGCGGGCCAGTCGGGTGGCCTGCTTGAGGTCTTCCTCGGCGCCGGAGCTGAATTCGCCGAAAATCAGCTTTTCGGAAATCCGGCCGCCCAGCATCACGCCGATGCGGTCGCGCAGGTAACTTTCCGACAGATTGTGCCGCTCCTCGCCGGGAATCTGTTCGGTCGCGCCCAGGGCTTGGCCGCGCGGGATGATGGTCACTTTGTCCAGGGGGTCGGTGTTGGGCAGCAGGCAGGCTGTCACCGCATGCCCCGCCTCGTGATAGGCGATCAGTTTTTTCTCTTTGTCTTCGATGACCATTTCGCGTATGCCGCCGAGTACGACCTTGTCCCGCGCATTCAGCAGCGTCGCCATATCGACTTGGTCCTTGTCTTCGCGCCCGGTCATTAAGGCGGCTTCGTTGATCATGTTTTCGAGATCGGCGCCGGAGAATCCCGCCGTGAGCGCCGCCAGCCGGTCCAGGTCGACGTTTTTCGCCAGCGGCACGGCTTTGGTGTGAATTTTCATGATCTGAACGCGCGCCTTCTTGTCCGGCAGATCCAGGGTGATTTTGCGGTCGAAGCGGCCGGGCCGAAGCAGCGCGGGGTCGAGCACATCGGGGCGGTTCGTGGCGGCCAGCACGACCACCGTTTCATGGGCCTCGAAACCGTCCATTTCGCCCAGTATCTGGTTCAGAGTCTGTTCCCGTTCGTCATGCCCGCCGCCAAGCCCGGTGCCGCGCGCCCGGCCCACTGAGTCGATCTCATCGATAAAGATGATGGACGGGGCTTCGTTTTTGGCGCTTTCGAACATGTCACGCACGCGGGAGGCGCCGACGCCGACGAACATTTCGATAAATTCGGAGCCGCTGATGCTGAAGAACGAAGCCTCGGCCTCGCCGGCCACCGCTTTGGCCAGCAGGGTCTTGCCTGTGCCCGGCGGCCCCATGAGCAGAATGCCTCTGGGGATATTGGCGCCCAGCTTCCGATAGTGCTCCGGGTTCTTCAGGTAGCTGGTGATTTCCTGCAAATCGCGCTTGGCGTTTTCCAGGCCGGCGACATCGTCGAACGTTACATGGGATTCCCCTTGCTGAAAGCGCTTGGCCTTGGATTTGCCGAAGCCGAAAATGCCATTTTCCGCACCCATACGTTCCTGCATCCTGCGGCTGGAATACCAGAACACGCCGAAGATCAACAGCCAGGGAAGCAGGCTGATCAAGGCCCGTCCCCACCAATTAGCCTGTTCCGACTTGGCGATCATTTCCACGCCGTGTTTTTCAAGCAAGGGGATGAGTTCTGGATCGTCTATCGGCGGCAGCGTAGTTGTGAAGCGGTTAGGGGCCTGTTGTTTGTTTGGCGCGCTCTCGGTGCCGCTTTGGCGTAAGATGCCATAGACCTGATCGCCCTCCAATGTCACTTGCGCGACTTCATCGGCGCGCACCTTGCTTTTAAAGTCCGTATAAGAGAGTGTTGATGAGTGTTGGACTTGCCCGAGGCCGGCCCAATACCACGAAAACACCAGCACTACCAGGAGCCACAAAAGAAAGTGCCATCCGGCCGGCTGTTGCGGCTGGCTTTGCGGTCGCGAGATCTTGTCTGCGGGCTTTTTGTCTGCCATATCGTCCGGTCCGTTATTATTGCTTGTTGGATGGCGCATATTTCGCTTGATGTCACGTTTTTGGACGCGTATCGGCATATTTAATTCCAGCCTCGGTTTTTGCCGGCAGTTTGCCAATCAGGGTTATGGTGCTTTCTTCCGTTTTTTGGGCAGCCAGGACTTGCCGCTCGACCACCAGGGGCTGGACGGATGGCACAGGCGGAAATAATTCGAGGCTTTTATGGCATCGGAGATGGCTTCATCGACCGGATCTCTGACCGAGGCGGTGCAGCTGTTGATCACAACAGCCTCGGTCTCCTTCAGGCAGTCGCGGAGCCGTTTGACGAAATGGCGCTTGCCGATGACCGGATTGTCCCAGCATTTCATAAAGACTTCGGTGCGGTATTTTTGCGGCGGCTTGCCCAGAGAACACTGATGCTGGACAGCATTCATCAGAATCAGGTCGAACGGCTGCTGTGCGGAAAAGCCCTGAACATTGAGGTTCTTGGTCGCGTAAGTCAGAAAAACGCGGATGTTTTCGCCGGTAATGCCGTTGGCGGGACCGATAGGGGCTTTGGTCAGCTTGTTGAACTCATCCTTGTGCGGGCTTTCCAGAACAATGATGAGCCGCGGGCCGGTTGACTGGCTCAGGTGCTCGGGCAGATCGAGCCTTTGGGTGAAATTGTTTTCATTTTGCGGATTTTCATAGCTAAAGCCCTGTCCGGGACCTTGATAAATGGCCGTGCCTACGTATTGATCAAGGCAGGGCAAGGTGGCAACGGTTTTATAATCATAGACAATCGTGCTGATTATCCGTTTGAATTCTTCTTCGTGGTCGCTCATGTTGCCTCCTTAAATAGGGATGGGGCCTTTGCTCAACCGGCAAAGTCGATTTATTTTGTTTCAGCACTGCATTAGACAATAAAAACCAATAAGAAGCTGATGTTGCGCAGTTATAGTGTGTTTATCGTTAGTCTAGGGCACGCAATGCGTATCCTAGACTAAAGGGCTCAGCTCAACGCGCCGGCGCAGCTGCTGCCTTGACCGGCTGTGCAGCCGTAGCAATGCTGGCCTACGGTAATGGGCGAGCCGGCCAGGGAGCGGCAGTTTAACTCACCCAGACGGGTTTTCTCGTCCGAGCTTGCGCCTAACGGCAGTTGCAGCATCTGGTTGAAGTCGCAATCGTAGACATAGCCTTGCCAGTCTACGCTCAAGGTATTGCGGCACATGACGCTGTCCAGGTTTTCTGAGCGGTAGCTGTCCTTGAGCAGCTGCATGTAACTGTTAAGCCGGCCTTTTCTGGCGAGTGCAGTGCCAAAGCGCTGGATGGGCATGTTGGTCAGGGTGAACAGTTTGTTGAAGACGATGCCGTAGTCTTCGCTGAGGTGTTTTTTATAGGCCTGTTCCAGCGACTGCTGTTCAGGCGGCAAACTCGCGTCCTGCGGGTTATAGACCAGATTGAGCTGAAGGCCGCTGTCCGGTTGGCCGTAGCCGAAACGGTTCAGTTTTTTCAGTGCCGCCAGGCTGGACATGAATGTGCCTTTGCCGCGTTGTTTGTCGACATTGTCCTGCAGGTAGCAAGGCAGCGAAGCCGTAATGACAACCTGGTTGTCGGCAAGAAACAAGGCCAGGTCTTCGAAACCGTATTCCTGCAGGATGGCCAGATTGCAGCGGTCGATCACGGTAACGTTCATGGCTCTCGCCTGCTTGATTAGATATCTGAAGTGCGGATTCATCTCCGGCGCGCCGCCGGTCAAGTCGAGCGTGCGGATGTTTTCTTTTTCAATAAAGTTCAGAACCTGGTCTATAGTGGCCTTATCCATCAACTCGGTGCGCTTGGGCCCGGCGTTGACATGGCAATGCGTGCAACTCAGGTTGCATCGATAGCCCAGATTAACCTGCAGTATTTCCAGCGTGTTTCTGGTAATGGCAGGAAAGTCAGTCTGTTCCATGTGCGGTAAGGATTTGTGCATGGTGTTCATTCTTTGCTGAAATAAATGTCGCCGTAATAGGCCGTTGCTTTGCCCTGAGCATTGTCGGTATCGGTCATGATGGCAACGGCATCAATATATTGGATGTCTTCGCCGAACTGTTGTTTCAGGTCGGCAAGGATATTGCGTTTTTCGGTATGCCAGACGCCTGTTCGATCATCGGCCGATCTGAGCGCGATCATGACGGCATGGTCGCCGGCAAACGCATTGGGCCAGATTCTACCCTTAGGTGACGTACTTGCCCAGACATAATTAATGGCCCTGGTTCGCCAGAACGCCAAACCGCCGCTGATGACGACATAAACACGCGCGGCATAATCGTCGCCGGATTTTTCCTGTTCATTGATGTTGCCGAGCCGGTTCTCGATGCGCCAGCGCCAGTTCATGAATGGCGTTTTCCGGAGATCGATGCGCTGCTCTTTGAACAGCCCCGAGGCGCTGTCTTGACTGACCGCTTTCAAGGCTTCCGTTCCATCAATTTCAGTCAGCCGGTACTCGGTTTGGCCTTTGAATGCCTTGCTTTGCCATTGCGCCAGCGAGCCGGCGGAAAAATGGCCGACCATGAGCTTTTCATAATCTTGCGCCGCCGCAGGGGATGAGAACAGCAAGGCCAGGCAGGCTGAAAGTTTACCGGCACCGCACATGCTTTGTAGCAGTTTCATAAGTAATCCGATACCGCGCATTAACGATTGGCGTAAGAAAAAAGCATGCGTCTGCATGGGCAATATGCGTTCTCTGCTGTAGCTATTCCTATAAAATGTCATGCGGCAGCGCCCCCAATAACATGATTTTAAAAAAATTGAACTTTCTGTAAAAAAAATTCAATACAGAGCTAGTTTATTTTTTTTGTTTCTATATAATACGCGCTTCACAATCGTTATCGATGCCTCGGTGGCGAAATTGGTAGACGCAAGGGACTTAAAATCCCTCGGTGGTAACACCGTGCCGGTTCGACTCCGGCCCGAGGCACCATAATCAGATAAAGGGCTTGCAGTGTACTGTACAGCTCTTTTTTTATGTCCGACAATTAATGCGATTAGTTTTGAATGAATGAATGTGGTTTTTCGTCTAATTCAAGCTTGGTAATCAGATTTTGTTTGGCTTCAGGTTAAATATTTCTCCACAAATTCCAGACATGCCCTGAAAAATGCGCTCAGGGAGCTTGTTAGACAATATTTGCCTAACCTTATTCTTTACCTAGAACTGATGACGAATAGTGGGACATAAAGCATGATGAGATTTGGCGCAGGTGCTTTAATCGGATATCTGCCCGTCATTTTGATAAATACGATTAACAGCTTTTGCCAATCCAATTTAGGTAGAAATCCACTGATGCTTAGACTCACTATGATGTTTTAAACGATGAAGAAAACATTGCTAGCATTGCTTTTGGCATTATTCTCCATCAATGTCTGGGGGGAATGTTATGACGAAAACAAGGATGATCGCACCAATTTTATCGCCTGCAAGAAAGAGGCAGAGCAGGGGAACAGCGACGCGCAGTTTAATGTCGGCATTATGTATGACAATGGGCAGGGCACCGATCAGGATTTCGTTCAAGCGTTCAAATGGTACACCAAAGCCGCGCAGCAAAATAACGCCAGCGCGCAGTTCAATTTAGGCTTGCTGTACGCCGAAGGTCACGGTGCGGATCAGGATTACGTTCAAGCACTGAAGTGGTACACCAAAGCGGCGGAACAAAATCTCGCCGAGGCGCAGTTGAATTTGGGCACCCTGTATGCCAATGGACAAGGCACGCCGCAGGATTATGCGCAGGCTTACAACTGGTATGTCAAATCGGCCGAGCAGGGCAATGCCGGCGCACAGTTCAATTTGGGCAACATGTATGCCAACGGGCAGGGCACTCCCCAGAATTACTCTCAGGCCATCGAATGGTATCTGAAAGCGGCGGAACAAGGGAACAGCGGCGCGCAATTCAATTTAGGCACCATGTATGCCAACGGACAAGGCAGGCAGCAGGACTACGCGCAGGCCATCATGTGGTATACGAAAGCGGCGGAACAAGGGAACGTTGATGCGCTGTTTAATCTGGGCAATATGTATTTCAACGGCGAAGGCGTTCCGCAGGATTATGTTAAAGCCCATATGTTTTTTAATATCGCCGGCGCCAACGGTGATGAGCCGGCGCAAAGAAACCGGGATATCGTGGCTGAGAAAATGACGCCCGCACAAATAAGTGAAGCCCAGAGACTGGCGTCGGAATGGATGAGAGAGCATTAAGAGTTTGGGCTATTGCCCAGCTTTTTGATTCTTTTTTGATATAATTCGGGATCAATATTTTAGGCAAGGCAGGCTGATGAGTTCCCCGCGTTATATAAATCCAGCTGATTTCGTGGCTGTTGAGCTACCTATGAGTCTTCAATTATCATGGCTAATTGATGAAGAAATCGATAACGGCATGATATCCGAATGATGGCAGTACGACCGACAACCTCCCGTTTCCTATTTATCGTTATTGGCCGGATAAGTCCGCCTGCATTTGAGCATAAACGCAAAGGATTGGCCAATGTCCTCTGATCCGGCTATTAGCGTCAAAAATCTGGGCAAGCGTTATCAGCTCTATGCGCGGCCGAGCGACCGCCTGAAGCAGTTGCTGTTCCGCGGCAAACGCCAGTATTTCCGGGAATTCTCGGCCCTGCAGGACATCAGTTTCGACGTGATGCCAGGCGAAGTGGTGGGCATCATCGGCCGTAATGGCTCGGGCAAGTCCACGCTGCTGCAAATGATCTGCGGCACGTTGACGCCGACTACCGGCGAGGTTTCAGTCAGGGGGCGCGTGGCGGCGCTTCTGGAGCTGGGCGCCGGCTTCAATCCGGAATTCACCGGGCGCGAGAATATATTCATGAGCGCCACAATCCTGGGCTTGTCGCAAAAGGAGATTCAGGATCGCCTGGAGGAGATCATCGATTTTTCCGGCATCCGCGATTTTATTGACCAGCCCGTCAAGACTTACTCCAGCGGCATGTATGTGCGGCTGGCGTTTGCGGTCGCCACCAGCGTCGATCCCGATATTCTGGTCATAGACGAGGCCTTGTCGGTCGGCGACGGCGCTTTTGCCCGCAAATCCTTCGACCGTATTCGTACTATGAAGAAAGCGGGCAAGACTATATTATTCTGTTCGCATTCCTTGTACCAGGTGGAAGCTTTTTGCGACAGAGTGTTGTGGCTAAATCAAGGCGAGCTCATGCAGATGGGTGAGCCGCAGGATGTGGTGCAGCGTTATAGTGTCTTTTTACTTGACGGCGAGGATGTCAAGTTTGCTACGCCGATGGCGGAAAGCCCACAATTGGCCTTGGCACCACGAGGCTATGCTCGCTTTACTCATGTAGAAGTCAGCCTGGGCGGTACGACGGATCGGGTGCTGCGAGGTCGTGCCGGCGAAAACGATCTGTCCATTCGCTTACAATTTGAATCCGATCCTCAACTGCCCCCACCCACTCTCGGCGTGTACCTCAATTACGGCTCACTGGTGACCGTGACCAGTGTGGTAAGTCGCTCCGAAAACGTGTTGATCGAACGGAACGAGCGCGGCAGAGGCGAAGCGACTATTGGCTTCCCCTCGCTACCTTTGCGCAAAGGAGAATATTATGTGCACGTCTATCTCGGCTGCGAGGATGCCATACACATCTATGACAGTGCGCAAGCCGCAGCCACTCTGTACATTGAAGATTCCTTGCCGGAGCCAGGCCTGGTGAATTTAGCGCATCACTGGCATACGCAGGCTATCGACTAAATTCCTACTGCCATGATATCCGTCTTAATCGTTAATTACTTTTGCCACACACTGACGGCTCACGCAGTGCATAGCGTGTTAGCTGACGATCCCTCGGCTCAGGTTATTGTCGTCGATAACAGTAATGATCAGATCGAAGCCGAGAATTTGCGCAAGATTCTGCCCAGCAGAGCCGAATTAGTGGTTGCCCCGATAAACCTGGGATTTGGACGCGCCTGTAACTTGGCGTTTGAACAGGCTGCAGGCGAGTGGATATTGCTGCTTAATCCCGACGCTTTCATTCTACCCAATTGCCTGCAACAACTGGCTGGCACTCTACAGCGTCATCCAAAAATCGGTGCCTTATCGCCGCTGGCTCAATGGGATGAAGCTGGGACTTTTTTATTGCCGCCTGGCCAAATGCAAACTCCGGCCTGGGAATGGATGCTTGCGCTTGGACTCCGATTTCCAGCTTTTGGACGCTGGCTCTCAATGCGCTTTAGGACATATGCGCTGCGCTGCTTATATGCCTCCTTACCAGTACGCCAGCGCATGTTATCAGGAGGGCACATGTTTCTGCGCCGCTCCGCTATCGATGCCATTGGCGGGCTCTTTGACCCTGCCTTTTTTATGTATTATGAAGATACAGATCTCTGCCGCCGCTTGACCAAGGCTGGTTTTGAGTTGATGCTGGATCCAGAAGCCAAGGTGGTGCATCAATGGAGGCACGATCCTATAAAATCGCAATACACCGTGGAATCGCGTTTGCGCTACATGCGCAAGCATTTTACAAATTTTTGGCTGATGGATAGGCTGCGTCAGAATTTTGAACAATTACTTCAGCCCAAAGCCGGTAAGTTTCACGACATTGGCATTTGTACAACCGCGCCAATTTTTGATCTGCCAACCCATCAAAGCGGAAGCTGGCTGCTCGAACTCAGTACTAATCCTCTGTTAATCCCTGCCGCTTATCATAGCAGTACCGTTGCTTCGCATAGCATCCCATCGTCAGTCTGGAGCCTGCTGGGGGCTGGGCGCTACTGGGCAAGAGTATCGCACCCCAATGGAGAGTGGAGCCACTTCACCTGGGAAATACCAAAATCGATTTCGAAATCGGGCTTGGAATTGTTAGCCCCAAAACAGGTCAGGAGCGCAAATAGAATCTTGCATTTAGATTGGGCGCATCAAGCCAACGAAGCTGAGCTATTAGATTTGTTCCGGGCCGCTTTTGGATATCAGATGAATCCCGAACTTTGGCGCTGGAAGTATCATGCCTTTGATACATTGGGAGCGTTAGTCCGTCATAATGGCCGTGCAATCGCTTTTTATGGAGCAATGCCTCGGCCTGTTCATTTATTCGGTTCACCGGCAACTGCGGTGCAAATCGGCGATGTGATGGTGCTTCCAGAGGAGCGAGGAATGCTCACGCGCCAAGGTCTTTTTTTCTTGGCCGCTAAGGGCTTTCTCGAACGCTTTGTCGGCCATGGGAGAACCTTTCCGCTCGCATTTGGCTTTCCATCGGAAAGGCCTTTCCGCTTGGGCGTACGTCTAGGCCTATACGATAAAGTGGGAGAACTTGCGCAGATCAATTGGCCAGCCTTGCAAGCTCGTCCAAGCTACCGCGTGCGCCTTAGGCCGCTATCAACCAATGACAGCGCAGCAGTTGATCGGCTGTGGCTGGAGATGGCCGATGCCTTGCAGGATCAAGTCGTCGGGGTGCGCGATTGGCCTTATGTGCAACGCCGCTATATGCAGCATCCGACTATCTCCTATCAACTCTATCTGATTACCTCCCGATTCACACAAACCCCTATTGGTATCATCGTGATCCGTGTCCTGGAAGATGCGGTGGAACTGCTGGATATTATTGCTCCTCCACAGCGCATGGCCACGTTGACACATTGCTTGCGCCGCCTGACCTGGAATCTCGGCAAGCTTCGGACTTATGCCTGGATCACAAAGCAACACGCTCATGCATTGGCCGGAGATACAGGCGAGATTGTTCCGACCGGAATCGTCATTCCCTATAACCGTTGGACGCCGGGCATTTCTGCCGATAAAGTGATGGATCGCTGGTGGCTGATGGGCGGCGATACGGATTTCAGATGACGAAAAAATCAGTATTTCATTCTCGCCGCCATAGTGTCGCGGCAGCCATTGGGGACTGAATCTTGAAAATCCTCATGGTTACCCGTGAAACTCAAGCCGACAGGCGTTACGGACTCGGGCGCAGCCTTGCGCCTTTAGTCGACGAATTTCAGCGAAGAAACATCGTGGTCGATTACGCCTGCCAGAGCGATTTAGGCGTAAGGGCTACGGCATGGCAGCAAAGGCTTCATCGTCTGTTATCCGGTCTGCTTTCACAATTTAATGCTGATACCGATTTTTCAACACTGGTTCATGTGATCCTGGAACGTTGGAACATGGGGCGGATTGCCGCCAAGATAGCGGCAAAGCATGGGCATACCCATGTACATTGCCATGATCCTATCATTGCCGCAGGATTCAGCTTCTTTTCGCATTTCTATCCAAGGCTTAATGTCCGCTGGGGCGTGACCGAGCACGGCTTTGGCTGCTATACGGACGCCATTTGCGCAGATGGCGTCCGGATGGGGCCGCGAGTGACGCACTGGATGCGGCGCTGGGAGGCGCGCACATTGCGGGCCGCATCCTGGGTCGTATCGCCGACGCGCAAAGCCATGGAACAGGTGATGCTCAGCCTCGATATTGCCCCTGTTCCATCGACATGGCGGCATATCTATCATGCACGGCCAACATTGAACCGCTACAGCCGTGAAGAAGCGCGGCGGCAGTTAGGCTGGCAGGATGATGTACTGTATGTGCTAGGAGTGGGACGCATTGCGCCGGTCAAGCAGTTTCCGATGCTGATCCACGCTTGTGCCAGGCTGGAAAAACAGGCTGATGTTCAGCTGGTGATCCTGGGAGAAGGCGAGTACGGCAGCCTGCTGGCGATGGGCCGGCAGCAGGGGCTTGCGAGAGCTATTCAATTCGCCGCTACCGATGACGTTGGCCTGTATTTATGTGCAGCCGATTTATATGTCAGTACTTCCGCTTCCGAGTCTTTCGGGCTTGCCACGTTTGAAGCCATGGCGGCCGGATTGGCGGTGTTATGCACGGCGGTGGGCGGCGTGCCGGAAGTGGTCGGCGACGGTGCGCAGCTGGTTCCGCCAGAGCTGGAAGCGCTGACGGATGCTATGCAGCGCTTGCTGGACGATGAAGAGTTGAGACAGTCAATCGCGCAGAAAGGCTTGGCAAGAGCCAGTGCGTGGCCGGACATTGCGGAAATCGCAAACGATTATGAAAAAATTTATCAATAGATGGCGGCAAGCCCGGATAGCCAGGCTGAGGCCGTGTCCGTTGCCGAAAGTATTAGCGTTGCCCGAAAATGGCAGGGTACTGGTTTTCGCCCCGCATCAGGACGATGAAACCATAGGATGCGGCGGGACTCTGGCATTGCTTCGGCAAAGGGGCTGCGAAATCAAAGTGGTCTTTGTCACCGACGGCGGCGGGGCCGGGAGCTTGCCCGAAGGCACGGTAGCTGTCCGCAAAAAGGAAGCGATAGCGGCTCTGGCGGTGCTCGGCATCGGGGACATTGTATTTCTCGATGAACCCGACGGTCATTTCCGCAATACGCCCGGGTTCGAGCGGAAAATCATGGCAATGCTGGATCAGTTTCAGCCGGACTGGCTGTTTATGCCTTCGGTGCTCGACTATCACCGTGATCATGTCGCAGCCGGCCAGGCGATATGCGCCTGCTGGCGCAGCTGGCCGGGAACTGCCAGGGCTTTTTTCTACGAAATCTGGAGCCCGCTTCCGGCCACTTGGATAGTCGATATCAGCAGCGTGGCCGAGCTTAAGCGATCGGCGCTTTCCCGGTATGAACTGCCGCTCGCGCATTGCGATTATCTCTCCGCCAGTATGGGCCTGGCCGCCTATCGGGGGCTTTATCTGGCCGGAAACGGGCAATCCGGATTCGCGGAGGCTTTTGTCGAGGCCGAAAAGGATGGCATTTGGCGCGGCATGCCGGAAAGACTACTTACCTTGCGAACTTATGTTGAAAAACTGCTGAAGCCATGATCGGTGCGGCCGCGTTTTGTTCAAATCATTCCAAATAATCTATAACTATGCAAAAAAACAACGATTTTTCCATGGACAGGGGCGAGAATTTGCCATTGGTGACTGTTATTATCCGCAGCACGGACAGGCCCACTTTATCGGAAGCGCTGGATTCGGTTGCCCAGCAGGCCTATCCCAATATCGAAGTGCTTGTGGTGAATGCGAAAGGCGAAGGACATGCTGAGCTCGGCGAATGGTGCGGACATTTTCCGTTGCGCGTGGTGAATACAGGAAGCATGCTGCGGAGAAGCCTTGCCGCCAATATCGGCTTGAGCAATGCCGCTGGAGACTATTTGATCTTTCTTGACGATGATGACTGGTTCATGCCGGAGCATATAGCCATACTGATGGAGGCTCTGATGCGGAATCCGGAAAAAAAGGTCGCTTACAGTTGTGTGACGGGCGTCAATGAACAAAAGAAGCCCTGCGGCAGCCATTTTTGCCAGCCATTTGATCGAACGCTATTACTGGCCGGAAATTACCTTCCAATCCATTCGGCATTGTTTTCACGGTCGATTGTGGAAGCCGGGTGCCGGATGGATGAGTCGATTGATTTGTATGAGGATTGGGATTTTTGGCTGCAGGCCGCAGCTTTCGGTGATTTCATTTTTGTAGCGCATTTTAGCGCTTATTATCGAATTGGGGGGCCGTACGGGCAGGGCGTCAGGCCGAATGCTGCGGTCGCGCAACAGGCCAGCGCGGATTTGTTTGAAAAATGGCGCAAGGCATGGAAGCGTGAAGATCTGTTGGATATCATGGCGCATGTGCGGGAGCATAAGGCACAATTGAATGCGGCCATCGCTGAGCGCGATGCGGTTATCGCCGAGCGTGATGCGGTAATTGCCGAACGCGATGCGGTAGTTGCCGAACGCGATGCGGCGGTTGCCGGGCGTGACGCACATATTGCTGCATTGTATAACACGACAAGTTGGAGAATTACACAGCCGTTGCGTGTCGTTTCCCACCAACTGAAGCGAGGCCGACGCGCCGCAGAGTTGATTGGGCCGGCTATCCGGCGTGGCGGGGGGATAAGAAGCACGCTCAATAAAGCAATGCATCTATACCGCCATGAGGGACTGACCGGGATCAGGCATGGGTTCAGGATTGTCGCTCTGTCGCAGCAGATTTCTCCGGCTTGCGGTTCCGATGGATTTGATCGTAACGATTATGCGGAATGGATTCGACGTTACGATACGCTCACCGATGAAACACGCGCCACCATGAATGCATGCATCGCCGAATTTGCTCATCAGCCTTTGATTTCCGTAGTGATGCCCACTTATAACCCTAAACCGGAATGGCTGATTGAGGCCATAGAATCGGTCCGCAAGCAAATCTATCCGCATTGGGAATTGTGTATCGCCGATGATGCTTCCACCGATAAAGCGATTCGTTCCATACTGGAGCGGTATGCGAGTGAGGATCTTCGCATCAAGATTGCATTCCGCGAAATCAATGGCCATATTTCTGAAGCGTCCAACAGTGCGCTTGAACTGGCCAGCGGAGAATGGGCGGCTCTGTTGGATCATGATGATCTCCTGAGTGAACATGCTTTGTTTTGGGTGGTTGATGCTATCAATCAAAATCCCGATGCGCATCTGATTTATTCGGATGAGGACAAGGTAGATGAAGTCGGCAAAAGATTTGATCCTTATTTTAAATGCGACTGGAACGTAGATTTGTTTTATTCGCAAAACATGATTTCGCATCTCGGCGTCTATCGGACCGGTCTTTTGAATTCAATCGGCGGATTCAGAAAAGGAATGGAAGGCTCGCAGGACTATGATCTTGCCCTTCGCTGCATTGAGCGAATCCAAACGAAGCAGATTCACCATATTCCCCGAGTGCTCTATCACTGGCGTAAGCATGCTGAAAGCGCGGCACAATCCATAAATGCTAAACCCTATGCTTTGCTTGCAGGAGAAAGGGCATTGAATGAACATTTCCAACGGCAAGGCATTAATGCTACAGCTAGTACCCTGGATTTTGGGATGTACCGGGTGCGCTACGCTTTGCCAGACTCATTGCCTATGGTTAGCCTGATTATTCCCACTAGAAATGGGCTGCAGCTGATCCGGCAATGTGTAGAAAGTATTAGAAAAAAAACCACCTATTTGAATTATGAAATCCTGATCGTTGACAACGGCTCGGATGATCCCGCAACACTTCGCTATTTCGATGAATTGCAAGCTGACGCGCGGACAAAGATAAAGGTGGTGCGCGATGACCGTCCTTTCAATTATTCAGCACTTAATAACGCCGCCGTGAAACTGGCACAGGGTGAGATTGTGGGATTGCTCAATAATGATCTCGAAGTCATCTCGCCGGATTGGTTGTCGGAAATGGTCAGCTATGCGTTACAAGCTGATGTGGGGAGCGTAGGCGCAAAACTCTGGTATCCTGATAATACTCTTCAGCATGGGGGCGTAATTTTAGGTGTGGGCGGGGTGGCATCCCATGCCCACAAACATCTGCTGCGTCACCAATATGGTTATTTCGGGCGCGCAAATCTCATGCAGTCTTTTTCGGCTGTAACCGCTGCCTGCCTGGTGATTCGCAAGGCTATCTATGAGGAAGTTGGAGGATTTAACGAAACGAATCTGCAGATTGCTTTCAATGACGTGGATTTCTGTTTGCGTGTACGAAAAGCGGGCTATCGCAATGTCTGGACTCCTCATGCGGAGTTGTTTCACCATGAGTCTGCAACACGCGGCTACGAGGACACGCCTGAAAAGCGGGCGCGCTTCGCCAGAGAGATTCAGTATATGAAGCAGCGCTGGGGAAATCTTCTGTTAAACGATCCTGCCTACAGCCCCAACTTGACGTTAGACTTTGAGGATTTCAGCTTGGCCTGGCCGCCAAGAACGCAGAAAGGCTTAACGGTATCTCGCCCTAGACGGGAATCAGCGGCGCAGTCAATGGAGGTGTCATAACCGCATGGGCGAAGTTACCGTCATCATTGTCAACTGGAACGGCGGCACTTTATTGGATGAGTGTCTGGCATCCCTGGCACAGCAGTCCTATCCGCCCGCCCAGGTTTTGCTGATGGACAACGGCAGCACTGATGGTTCCGCTCAACGCGCCCGGCAAATGCCTGGAATAACGGTTCGCTTTCTAGGCGATAATCTCGGTTTTGCGGCGGCAAACAATCGCGCATTGAGCGAATGCGACACCGAATTCGTGGCTTTGTTGAACCCGGATGCTTCGCCCGACAAGGACTGGCTGATGAGCTTGGTCAATGCCGCTCAAGCCTGTCCTGGCGTTGCCGCTTTTGGCTCGCGCCAAATGAATCAACGTTTTCCGAAGGTAATTGATGGGCTGGGGGATGTTTATCATGTATCCGGCCTGGTGTGGCGTAACGGTTACGGGCGCACTGAGCGCGCTGCCGATGCTGTTCCGGACATGATTTTCTCTCCTTGCGCCTGCGCAGCGCTTTATCGCCGTGAGGCTCTCGTGAATACAGGCGGGTTTGATGAGGACTTTTTCTGTTATGTCGAAGATGTCGACCTGGGTTTCCGTTTAAGGCTGGCGGGATACTGCGCGATGTATGTGCCTGATGCTGTCGTGTATCATGCCGGGTCTGCAAGCACAGGCGGGCAGCATAGTGATTTTTCTGTCTATCACGGACACCGGAATCTGGTTTGGACCTATGTAAAAAACATGCCGGGAAGCTTATTTTGGATTTTGCTGCCGGTTCATGTATTTTTAAACCTTGTCAGCATTATTCATTTTTCAATACATGGGAAAGGCAAGGTGATAGTGAAGGCCAAGCGGGATTCGCTGAAAGGCATCCCGAAAATGTGGCGTAAACGGCGTGAAATTCAGTCCAACCGCAGGGCTTCGGTGATGGCTATTTGGCATAGTTTGGATAAAAGGCTCTGGTTGGCGAAAAAATACTGAGCTTTACTGTCAAAGCCTGATGGTCATCCAGCCGATAAAAGTCCTGCTGTTCAAGCTGTTCAGAGGTCGTTGCTTATCTCAATCGATCCGCCGGATTTGCCTTGCGCATCCACCCACAAATGCGGCAGGCCCAGGTTATCCAGCCAGGCAGGCCCATCCTCTTCCTTGAGCATGGCGATAGTCGAGGCGCTGCCGGCGACGACGCAGAAATCGGCAACCACGCTGACGGCGGTCAAATAGCGTACCGGCCAGCCGGTCTTGGGATTGAGTATATGGCCGTAGCGAACGCCATCCACGATGAGGCAGCGCTCGTAATCGCCGCTGCTGGCCAACGCGCCTTCCCGCAGCAAAATCGTCTGCATGACGGCTTCCTTATGCCGAGGGTCGCGTATGCCGATGCGCCACGGACTGCCGTCGACGCGAGGGCCGATGACTTTGATGTCGCCGCCCAGGTTGATTACGCCATGTCGGATGCCGGCGCCCTGGCATAGCGCCGCCGCACGGTCGACCGCATATTCCTTGACGATGCCGCCGAAATCGATTTCCATGCCCGGGATCGGGAATTCGAGCACCGGAGGATTCCAGCGCAGTTTGTGCCAGCCCACTTTTTCGAGCAGTCCCTGAATCTGCGCCGGGTCCGGCAGCCTGTCCTGATCAAAGCGCCAGGCGCGGCGCAGAATGCCGGAGGTGATGTCGAACAGGCCGTCGCTCTGGCCATAGCAGGTCGCCGCATAATTCAACAGTCCGGCCGTCTCTTCGTCGACCTTAATGCAGCCGCCCGCGGCTGCCGCGCGGTTGATCGCGGACAGAAAACTGTCATCCCGGTAGCGCGAATAACGCGCTTCCAGTCGTCGGACGTCGGCGATGGCCGCATTCGCAACCTCTTCTGCCTTCGCCTGCGTTTTGGCGTAGAGCTGGATGTCGCATGGCGTGCCCATGGCCTTGAATGTGCAGTGATGAAATTTCATGCTGGCCAAGGCGCTGGATAGCCCGGATTAGAATGCATAGCTCCAGGTGGCGGACAGCGCGCCGTCGCGCGGCAGCTGATAGCCGTTGACGTCATCATGCACAGGCTGGAGCCACTCGACGCCGAGCCGGTTGCCGGCAAGACTGCCGCTGGGCACGGCGGCGTTGAGGCCGAAGCCGACATCCCAGTACCGACCGCCATAGCTGGAAGGGTAATCCATCGGTCCCAGCGGATTGAATACGCCATTGTATCCGCCCCGGATCGATCCTTGAATGGTATACACGCCGCGTACCGATGCCGAGAGCCAGTTCAGCAGGCTGTAGCTGCCCCAGGCCGTGGACTGGAAGATGTCGCCGAATGCGAAGCCCGAATCATTCTTGTCCTCAAGGCGCTTGGTGCCGCTAAGCTGTGCGCCCCAGGACCACTTGTCCATCTGGCCCGTGTAAGTGAGGCTCGGCTTGAAATCCCAGGTGCCGCTGCCCAGCTGCATGCCGTAATGGATAAAGCCGGCTTCTATGCGGTGAGTGTCCCTGAGCCTGATGCCGACATCGCCGGTCGGCGCGCTGAGACCCAGGGTCGCATGCAGGTGATGATTAGGCCTGTCGAAGAGTTTGAACATGGCATACAGGCCCGTATCGCCGACGCCGCCTGTCTCGCTTTTGTGCAGGGTGTGATGCGTGATGAGCTCGCGCTGAGTTTCGGTAGCGGGTACAGGCGCCCCGTCCAGCCTGCGCATGCTCATGTCCATGGCGACGAACTGGGGCATGAGCATCAGGTTCAGCCAGTCGGTCGGCGCATACATGATATCGAGCATGTGCATATGCATGTTCATGCCGCTGGGGGCAAGAAAACAGGGATTGCCTTCGCAGCCGTTGCTGACGATGGTCTGATCGCTGATTTCGCTTGAGCCGTGCAGCATATCGCCGGCCTGTGTGCCGTACATGTAACGGTAGCCCACCATGAAGTCGCCGGATTTGCTCAGCATGTGGTCGAACATGACGCCGGCCGGCGCGTGGCCGCCATTGTGGCCGCCATGATGATGGTGGGCATGTTCGCCGCCAGACAGGGAAAGCGCCGACAGATCCACTTTCAGCGCCGCGTTGACCATGTAAAAATCGAAATCCGCATAGGCGCCTTCGCCGCCGCCGCCCAGCTTCAGTGAGCCGGCGTGCGTATAGTATTCGGCGCCTGCCTCAAGGCTGATGCCTTTGGCGAATTGCTTACTGACGGTGATGCCGCCGCTTAATGCGCCATAGCCCGACAGGCGCTGGTCGCTGCTGTAATGGGCGGGCAGCTTTTTAGGATCAAAATAGGCGGTCTTGGGTATCGGGTTAAACTGGGATTCAGGAACCCGCCCGCCGTTCTGGTCGACGTAACTGCCGGTGCCGGCGTCGTAAACATATTCCAGCCCCGTGTTCGGCGCGTTGGCATTCAGCAGAATCCTGTTGCCGTTCGCATCGACGGCGGGGCGGCTGTAGGCCTGCTGGGAGACCAGGTAGGGCGTATAGAAGTCGGCGGCGTCCTGCGAGTAATAGCGTATCCTGGGCGTAACGGTCCAGCCGTTGCCCAGCGGCTGGCTCCAATCGGCTTCGAAAGTGTGGGCGTTGATGCCCCAGTCGTCGTGAAAAAAGCGGTAATCGAGATGCACCGCCGCATCCAGGCCTTCAATGTACTGGACATAACGCATATTGGCGGTCAATTGATCACGGTCATCGGGCCGTTTTTCCAGCAGGCCGATGGCGAGCCCGCTCAATACGTCGCCCGTTTGTCCGGGATTGATGAAGGCGGTTTCCACGGCTTTATAAGGATTGGCCAAATAGCCGGTGCTGCGCGTATAGCCTATGCCGGTTTCAATCAGGGCATTCTTGTTCAGCACCTGGGTCAGGCCAAGTGTCGTGGCCCAGTCCTGCCGGTTGCCGGTCAGAACTTTGTTGCCGCCTTCGAGTTCGATCTGGCTGTTGGTGGAGGTGCTGTTGTAGGCGCGCAAACCCGCGGCTGTATCGTAAATGTAGGGCGTGGCATCGTGGTCGAGTATGGCGTTGGTGTCGCTGTTGGTATAGCTCAATCCCAGGTTCAGGCTGGTCCGCTTCTGGTTGAAGTCCAGACGTCCTGCCAGGCTGCCGAACCGGGATTCATAATCTCTCTCCGTGGAAATGCCGCCGCCCACGTCCAGCGCCGCCTCATCCCATTCATAACCCAGCTTGAAGTTTCCCTGCTTGCGGGTTTCCGGCGAGGCGGTGGAAAGCGTATGAACTAATTGCGTGTCTTTTGTGAACTGGCCGGTTGATGGATCCCGTTTGAGCGGATTCAGTTGCTTGTCAAAGTAGACCGTGTTGTTTTGCAGAAAGGGCGTTGCTCCGGCGATTATGCCGCCTTCTCTATTGCCGCCGAAAGACAGCGGCGCGGTCGCAACCGGCGTGGCGCCGCTCCAGGTGTCCTGGAGATAGTCGAATGCGAACTTGATCCGGTCGGACAGTTTGATTTTGCCGCTGCCTTGAATGGTGTCTACCTCGATAGGATTGAAGCGGCTGTTCACGCCGGCAAGATCACGCCTGCCTTCCTGGTAGTGGCCGTATTGAAAGCTGGCTTCTTCCTCGGCGGCGGAGGTTGATGCGGGCATCAGGCCCGGCAAGGCCAGGGCCGCGGCGGTCAATGCCTGTAACGAAGCGTTTATGGATGACGGTTTGCGCTGCTTTTTGCACGCGTTCCTGGTCGATTTGGGGTTAATAACAGCCACAGCCGCCTCCCTCAGCGGAGCCGCTGCCTGATGCGGCCTCACGGCTGCCGTATATGTGAGCCCGGAATGCGCTTTGCAAGGGGTAAGGATCCAGCGCCATGTGCGGTTTGGCCAGATTGCCGCGCTCCCACGGCGCCACCTGTGCACAGCCCGACACGCTGGCGCACGTAGCGAGAAATAGCGCTGGCAGCGCTTGTTTTATTATTTTCATTTATTGTTTCTCATCAGATCGGTACAGCTGATCAAACTTTACAAACCACACTGCCGCCAGTTCATAAAGCACAGTCAGGGTTTATATTCAGCTACACCGCGATACCCGAGGATATAGAAGACGATAGGGCGGCCCGCAATGAAGGCAGTTTATTGGTGGCTGCCTTCGTTATTTCTTCTCGGAGCTTTCCGCCAGCAACTGTTCTGCCAGTGTTCGAAGCTCTTCGGCTTCTCCTTGCCGGAAACCCAACTGGACATGACGAATGACGCCGTTGCGGTCGATCAGGTAGGAGGAGGGCATGGCCTTGACATCGAAACTCCTGGCGCACTGCTCGTTTGAATCGGCCGCTACGATGAACTGTGCCGGGGTTTTAGCCAGAAACGCCTTGGCATCTTCGGCCGACTCGTCCATATTGATGGCTATGACTTGCAGGCCTTTATCCTTGAGATCATGTTCCAGTTCGTTCAGAAACGGAAAGGATTTTAGGCAGGGCGGGCACCAGGAGGCCCAGAAATCGATGTAAAGGACCTTGCCTTGAAATTGCTGCAAGTTGTAACTTTTACCGTCGCCGATCGATGCTAAGGTGCAGTCAGGCGCCTTGCTGCCGGCTTCGGCCGCGATTGCCTTTTGAACTGGACCGAGCGCCAGCATGGCGCAGAGTAAGGTGAATATCCGCTGGTTCATCTGTTGATTTTTGCTTTATAGGCGTTGGGACAATTGCTCATTCAGGCAATGAATGATTTAAGGCGGCGCCAGCGGTCGGGCAAGGGGCCGCCGAATTTAGCAATTATTGGGCTTGCAGCACTGAGATATCCGTATCAGGATGATCTCCGCTATCAGCCATGCAATGGTAGTTTAGATCGAATACTCTTGTCCCTACAGTAGTTGTAGTGACTGCTACGTAGTAAATGCCTGCGCCGCCTCTAACTTTGATAAAAGGGGTGTAATTTGCATCTCCAGATACGGTATCCGCAATGGTCGTCATTTGAGTGCCGTTAACAATATGGAGATTAACCATTAATCCTGGCACCGGGTCGGTTCTGTCTTTGACCTGGGCTTCAAAATAATCCGTACCCGGAGCACAATTGACGACAGCCAGGTCGGATGCGCCTGAATCAACGGTACCCGCACCTATTGTTATACCCGTATATTCATGAGCCAAAGCGAGATCCATGTGGCCGGCAGCGGCCAGAATTGATGCCGTTATAAAAGCTTTTTTTAAAGACGCAAATTTCATATATCCTCCTCGTGCCGCCAAGCTGCTAGCGGAAAATTAATTTAGCGAGTGCTGCTCATTTCGTCACCGATCTATTAATTTGGGCAACCGGAATTTATCTTTTTGCCCCTTTAATCCATTTCTTATTGAAAAAAGAAATGTTAATGCCAGTGATCTACTATCAACAGCCGCCAACTAAAGTTTATGATTGTCGGTAGTTCTTTTCATTTATTAACAGTTTATTTTTGACTTAGCAGATTAATGCAGTTGTTTCAAAATAAACATTTCTGTTTTTAATAGCCCATCGTTTCTTAAAAAATAGAAAGGCATGGGTAAACAGACGATTCTAACCTATTTTGTTTCTCTTCTCCTATGTGATTTTCCTGCACACACTATGGGTTTGTTTGGGCATGGTTTTCAGAAAAGAGCAGGGCCGTTTATTAGGATAATCACTGAGAAACATTTGTTTTCGAGATCGATTCCAGTTTTATTGCGGCCAGTTTACGCACCATTTCCGCCTCGTCAGTCAATGCCTGCTGGAGCAGCGCGGCATCGTCTCCTGCCCGGTCGACGGCTGTTAGCCGCACCCTTTCGTCCTTATCGTGAATCGCTTCCCGCACTGCGGCGGCCGCTCCGGCGCCCTCCCGATACGATAAGCTGGTAAGAGCCCGCACTCTTACTGTTGCATCTTCATCTGTGAGCGCCGTTTCCAGCGCTACTTTGACGGAGGCGTCGCCTTTCCGTCCGGCAGCCATCAGACGCCCGACAGCTTCTGCCCGCTCCGCCGGATTTTTTGACTTTGCCATTTTAACCAGCTCATCGGTTTTATCCGGCCCGGGTTCGATTTGGAAGGCATGCGTTTTAGTCTCATTCATTTTCAGCATTGTTTGTTGCTGAGTTTCAGTGGATAAGCACGTCTCGGGATTGGTCCGGTTTGCGTCGAATTTCGCTCCGAGAATCCAGGCTTCGGCGGGCTGTCTGGGCGAGTCGGTTTTTGCTGTTTGGGATGCGTATCGGAAAATAAGATCGGCTTTTCGAGCCAGCAGGCATTCCAAAACCTGTTTTACGGTTGGCCCCACACAGGTCGCTGTCACCAGTCCCTCGGGCAGAACCGAGTAATTTATGCGCACGCCTGTTTGGTTTGAGATACGGTTAAGCACCTGTGCCAATGGCGCTTGCCTGACTTCCAGTTGCAACTTGGCCCCTGCGTCTTCGGTCATGATTACCCGGATGTTTTGTTCTTCGAGCTTATTGATGTTCCCGGCGGCTGATAATATTCCGGGAATCAGCAAGAACAAACAGGTTATCCAGGTTTTGGTTGAATTCAAGGCAGCCTCTCGCACAATATGGCAAACATTACAGCGCTCTATTCGTCAAAGAGCAAATGCCTAATTATATAAAAAGCCTGAAGCACTGGAATAAAATCATAAAGCACCTGTACTTGCTGCCAATTTGGGTAATGGGCCGCAGGACCCGGCTCTTTTCCTCGTTAGGGATAAATGAGGAAAAAAGTTCAATGCATTTTAAAGGAGGGCAGTGCCTTACTTTAAAATGAAAATCTACGGCGATGTCCACCGCCGTAGATTGGTAAAAGCTCAGACCGCTCTTGCAATAAAGGAACTGAGCCGTACGGTTGCAGGTAACAGGATGTTACTCAAACAGCCTTATTGCACAGGCCATACTTGCGCGCCGTTATCTATAGCCGGCATATCGCGGTTAAGCTGGTCGGCAGTGGGTGTAATGGTGATGTCTAATCCTGCACCGCAATCTGCCGGCAGGGGATTAGGATCAACTTTTGCAGTAGTTGCAGTAGTTGCAGTAGCTGGAGCTCCTTCTATGTTTCTGACCACTTTCAGCGTAGCCGGTGTATGTTCCGCTGTACCGTCGAAATTAGAACCAACCATAGGCGACCACAGGTTAACGGTTTGGTCGCTGAATCCGGCAACATTGGTCAGTTTACAAACATCGGCGACAGGCACTACGAAAGTGACGGTCTTGGCGCAAGATGCAGCTTTGATCTTGATGGCGTCAGTCTTGAAGGGAACCAGTCCAACATAGTTATGAGCCGGCAGAGCGCCGCCGCCTGTCCAGAAGCCAACCGGATTAGTTGTTTGTGGATTAGTTTTCTGGCCTTCGGCTGAAAAGACTTCTTTGCTATAGACTTTCTTGGCATAACCTTCTCCGGCGCCTTCAATCCAGTCCGTTACGGGGCCGGCAGCCTCAGGTTCAACATTGGCAGCCGCTCCAGCCGGCTTGGAAGTAACGGTAGCGGTTGAGTCGGGAAATACTACGCTCGTGCCCATCACTGGCGCCTCACCGCAACCGTGTCCAATCACTACATTATTGTAGACTCGGGTGTTTTCCAGAATGGTCGAAGTCTGCAGCCGCGTATGGGCAAAGCCGCTTTGGCTGGCTGCCAATATAGCGGTTGTCATTGAGCAAAGGGCCAGTTTTTTAAATTGTGTCGAGCTTAGCATTGAAGTCCTCCGAGGACATTTTATTGTTGTTAATAGTATTTTTAGTGAAAGGCAGAAGTACCGAATCGCTCCGTCAGCCTTGTGTTTAAAGTACTTCAATATAAAAGCACAAAACGTGCCATAAGGATTGCTGGTGTTTAGGAGAAGGCGGTTCTTAACTGAATGGATTGTAATAATCTCTAACTGTATGATTTTTACTGATTAGCATCCCGAGATTGCAACGTCTCTGGTGCATGTAGAGAAGCGGCCGCTTTCACATGATAAAAATAGAAACTTTCAAAAAACGGCTTGGGCATTTAGCCAATGTAATAGTTTTTTGTGTGATATGCCCTGATTTTCAGCGCTTGCCTTTACTGGAGAGTCGATGTACTGAGGACATTAAATAAAAATGCGGGATATGGCGCATAAAAAATAAGTCATTTAACATAGTTTAATTATTTTGCTTCGGGTTTATGCATGCGTCCATGCATTGTCTTATATGAAAACTGCGGAGTTTTTTACACTAGCAGACAAGACGATCAGATTCTACGATGACGAGTTGGTAAAGATGATGGGCAAGAGCTCAAAAGTTAAGTAGTTAAGATAGAAAGCCTATTTTTAATAAGCTACTGCCAGATGCCAAGAAGGAGGATCTGATCGGCTGTTTAAAAATATTTCTGCCGATCAGATCAAAAGGGGAGGTTGTTCAATAACAGGAATTTACGGATAAACACTGCTGGCTCGAGGGCCGATATCGTCTTCTTCTAATACATAGCGAACTGGGCTGCCTAACTCTAACTGATCAAATTCGCCCACAACACTGTTTCTATGGAAATAAATTTCACGGCCGTCTACTGTCTCGATAAAGCCATGATCCTGCTCCGGCAGCAAGCGCGCTACCGTTCCTGTTTTCTGCAGGCCATGAGTTTTGACTTCACCACGCTGAACACGGGCATAGTCCTCGAGTTGCCTTACAGCCGCCTTGAAAGCATCCCGTATGGCAACATAAATGTCTTCATGGGCTTGCTTATCGTGATGTTCCCGGCTGATGACCAGCTCTTTTCGGGGAGTCGTGATATCGATACGAATATGGTATTGATTGCCCTGGTGATGGTGCTGGTGTTCTGACTCTACGGCAACCCGGCAGCTCATGATATGGTTATGGAACCTATCCAGTTTGGCTACTTTCTCGCGGATTCTGGCTTCTACGGCATCAGAATGAGGTATGCCGCGAAAGGTAATCTGTAGTGGGATTTGCATGATTATTCACCTGCTCAGATAAAGTATGAATGACAGAAATAGCTGCTGTGTGGCTGGGCTACAAAATAGATACCGGTATTCTGGCTTGAACCCGGTAGAGTACCGGATGATCTGCCAAGGCTGGGCTTGGCGTGCAATAGCAGTACATGAACCGACAACGGCAACAAAATCAACCAGACAATGACAATAATGCTGAAGTGTTTGATGTCGCTCCATATCCGGGTCCTCGAGAATGCCGATCGCAGCAGTTCCACTATTAGAACCGCATCCATGGCGCTGCCCAGGAACAGGGTAAAGAGCGCAAAAAATCGATTATGCTGAATCAGTAGAGCGGTAAGCGGCATGCGCCCCCCGCTCGCTATCATAAAAATAAACCAAATGCAGGCTATCAATAGAAAGCTTTTCCGAACTTCACTCATTGATTCAATGTATTGGTTTATATTCATGGACCGTTGCTCTATTATTTTCATAACCGGATTCCTTAGTATTTTTAAACCAACTTGTGCGTAAGTCTGGTCAGGAAAAGGCCTAATATTGATCAACAAGTTTCGTTTTATTATTGGGTTTTGCTATTCGGGCTTCTATGGTTTTTTCTTCGCCTTGGCGGAAGATATGAAGAATGACCTTATCGCCCACTCGCATTAATGCAATGCTGTTGCTCAGCTTGGTTGAGGTATCCACCGGTTGACCGTTAATGGCAATGACGATATCCCCTTTTCTCAACCCCGCTTTATCGGCCGGGGAGCCGGGAACAATACCCGAAATAACAGCGCCTTCCTGTCGATCAATATTAAACATCCGAGCCAGGCTCGGGGTGAGGCTTTGAATTTGAATCCCTAGCTGGCCTCGCTCAATATTGCCGTATTGGATGATTTGATTGACAACGTGATAAGCCGTGTTAATAGGAATCGCGAAGCCAATACCGACATTGCTGCCATTAGGGCCGACTATGGCTGTATTGATGCCGATCAATTCGCCTTGCAAATTAACCAGAGCGCCGCCGGAATTTCCGGGATTGATTGATGCGTCAGTTTGAATAAAGTCCTCATAGCCTTCCAGGCCCAGGCTGGAGCGGCCCAAGGCGCTGATTATGCCGGAGGTGACTGTCTGGCCAAGGCCGAAAGGGCTGCCTATCGCAACGACGATATCGCCCACCTGCAATACATCAGAATTACCCTGGGGAAGCGCGACTAATTTGTCGGATTTGATTTTAATCAAGGCGACTTCTGTGTTTGGGTCGCTGCCTACCACAGTCGCGTTATAGCTTCGGTTATCTTGCAATGTCACTGTTATTTGGTCGGCCTTGTCAATAACGTGATGATTAGTAATGACATAGCCTTTGCTGGCATCGATGATAACGCCTGATCCAAGATTTTGGACTTCCCATTCCAGCGCTTTGTTTGACTTGTCATATAAATGACGATAGGAAGGGTCTCTCAATAAAGGATTTTCTCTTTGACTGAATCGTGTACGAGTGGAGATATTGACGACAGCCGGAATAACTTTTTTTAGCATTTCCGGCAGAGGGTTATTGCTCGTAGGAACTTGAGCCCATGCATCTATTGCCTGTAAATGAGCTGATATTGCCGTCATTAGAGCAATTGCCAGGGAATATATGAAAAACTGTTTTTTCATAGTTGCTCCGTACCTCATTGCTAGTGGCAAATTTATTCTAAGTTGAAGATTAGAACCGGTATGCGGGCAAAAATTCTAAATTAATTATGCTTTTCGTTAGAATTTATACGCTGATTCAGCTCAGTTGAGCGATATTTAACCCAATAGTTAAGTAAGAACTGCTCCAGGCATATATCTTTAAAGAATCGGCCAAAACAGGATGAGGAGTATGCAGTTAATACCTTATTGTGGAGCGGCTATTGGACATTGAAGCTTTTCATATCATTGTTATTGTTGAGTATGCGGATATATTTGCGCTGGACGTCCAGCAGCCCTTCATCCTGAAGTTGACTAAAAGCCCGGCTTACCGTTTCTTCAGCGAGGCCAAGATAATCAGCTATGTCACGCCGGCTCATAGGCAAATTGAAAGAGTTTGCGGAGAATCCGCGCTCGCTGAGATTTCGAGACAGATCATTCAAAAAAATGGCGAGGCGTGCGGGCGCGCTTCTATTGCCCCGCAATTCCATCAAATGCTTGTTCTGAACGATTTCACGGCTCATCAGCTTGACAAATTGATGGCCGAGTGAAGGGGCGTTGTCAGCCAGCTTTTGATATTGATCAAACGGTATTTTACAAAGACTGCAGGTATTCAGCGTTGTCGCGTTACAGTCATAAAAACCGGAACTGATCGCGCTTAATCCTATGATATCGCCAGGAAAATGGAATTGAATGATGTGTTCGTGACCATCTCCGAAAACACACCAGGATTTGATCGTGCCGGAACGGACCAGATACAGGTATCGAAATGGCTGTTCTGCATGAAAGATATGTTGGCCGCTGTCCAGATAATATTGTTGAGAAATGATGCTTTGCAGTTGTTGGCGATCGGAGGCTTCCAAACTGGACATAAGGCAGGATGAATAGGTTGTGCAGTCTTTGCACACATCAAAGTTTCTGGTTGGCTCTATGACCGGTTGCGCATCCGGTTCGTCAATAGTCATCAGCAATTGGTTAATTGCCTCAAAATATTTCAGATAAGAGCGAGAAAAAGACAGTTTTAAACTGTTTTCCGGTTGATGTGAAAGTATGCCTTTCATCCTGAAATATTTATTGATGCCGTGATTAATCGTAAAAGTAATGTCAACGCAATGGCGACCGCCTAGTACCTTTTCTCTGGTGGCAAGCTTGATTTCATTGAAGCTGATTGCGCTGGTTTTGAATCGCCCCAGAAATTCTTCCCCATCATGCAAATCTACATCTAACTCAATGGGGACTCCTATGAATTGTGATCGGGTCATTTTCACTCCATTTTTTCAAATGTTAAGGAATCCTTTTACGATGGGCTTCGGTTATTGGAATTGGCAGATGCTTATAATTATTGTTGATCTATTCAACGCCGTCTTTATAAAAGTCCCCCTTCGAGAAGAAGATAAAGCCGATAAGCTTTATTGCTATTCAATTAATTGCCTATAACGCAGTTGAATTAAATAAAATAATCTTCTCTTCAGGGTACAACGCCTATTTTCTATCGTTCAGCTAGAAGATATTGCCTTTCGCTACTAGAGCGGGTCGGGGTGAGTGCGATAAATAAGCTTTTTTCTTATTGTCTCCATCTGACCCAGACCCTCCTTTCAGGCGATGAAATTAGCGCCATTAAATCGGACGCGGAACGGATATAAAAAGCACCCCGCTACAAATCAAATGACAATTACATTTTCAGCTTGAAGGCCTTTTTGTCCTTTTGTAACGTTGAACTGTACTTTTTGTCCATCATTGAGCGATTTAAAGCCCGGGTTATTAATGTTGCTGTAATGGACAAAAACATCCGGGCCTTTTTCCTGTTCAATAAAGCCGAAGCCTTTGTCAGCATTAAACCATTTAACAGTGCCAGTAATAGAAGTAGTAGATGATGTATTAGTAGACATAATTCAAGAATCCTAAAGTATTAAAAAAAGTGTTTTTTCGAAAAAAGCAGCTCAAAGTAAGCAGACATCACATAATTTCAATGTTTCTGCGCTTATTTTGTTCTGATTTGGGTATGGTAATGTCAAGTATGTCATCCTTGCATGATGCTTTAGCTTTCTCGCCATCCACACGAGTAGATAAGATAAAGTCCGTTGAAAAAACTCACCGCGGCTTATTGCTTGGCAGTAATAAGCCTCGTTTTTTGTTTCATTTTCCTGCTTGGAAAATGCACGGATAGTGACAGTTTGATTGCTGATTGAAACGTCCGGATTTGCTTTCTTTACGCTTGATTGGGCGGCTCGAACTTTTATTTCATTATCGTGCTCGATAATATCAATCCTTGAAAAATTTTGGCTTAGAGAGCATTCTCTTTCCAGCCAAATTGGAAATTTCCGGTCCGGTTGCGGCCAGCGGCAAGAAAGTAGATTGTCAAACCAACGATCCAAGTCATCAAAAGCAATCAACCCAATGCCCAGGAGCGACGAGGTTGGTATTGCTTTAGCGATATCCTTATCGTTGTCTTTATCTTTTCTCATAAATTTCGTCCTAACTATGCACAACTGACAAATACAGCGGAAAAAATCTTCATGCAGATAATCTGGATGAAGTGAATCAATGCCAGAACTTGTAGAAAAATTCCAAAGCTTAAGCAAAGGTTCTAGTTTTTTCCTGAGACAAAATGTAGCGTATTTTCTGAAGCAGTAGAATTGGTGCAAATACCTAGGTAAATCAACGCAAATTGATCATATCGTTATCTTAATGAGTGTTTTGAGCCTTAGAGTGATTGTTGTTCAATAAAATCAGGCTCAAAATTTCCCTAGCTTGTTTCGGTTGACTTTAGAAAGCAATAATCAATTGCAGAATCACCCATCGCCGACAGATCTGTTTATCTCAGAAATCACTGATAAATGGCAGAATATAGAAAACTTGTCTGCCAAATTATGAAAACTTCATGAAATGGCAGTCAATTTGCGGGGCATTTTTTACGCCTCAGTATCTTGACTATAAGGCATAAAAATTATTCAGGTTTTCCGTTCACTCATAAGGCGCGACTAAGGTTCGCCTGCTAGATTGAATGATAATATTAATGACGCAACGTAGAGAGGGATTGAAGAGATTAAGCGTTTTTTGTAATATTAACCTTTTGAATTATAAGGGTAAATAATTTTAGTACAGCTTTAGAGCATCAAGTGAATTGTTAGTTAAGACGTCAAATTTTCTTAAATTGTAAGTTTATTCATACTTAAAATATAAGGAGGATATGATGCTGCGAAAATTTTTTTCCGAACTTTCATTTCCTATTGTTCAATCGTCCTTACCTGAAATTACCTACGAGCAACTACAATTGCTTGTGATTCTGATAGCTTTCATCGCCATGTTGATATTTGAAAGCTTCTATACCCGTGAGAAGCCGTTAAAAACTTTTCGGCGAAGCTATTTAACCAACATCGTTCTGTTTATTTTCAATAGCGCAGTGATGTCGCTCTTGTCGGTTTGCTCTTTATTGACTATTGCTGATCAGTATTCTACAGGAGGATTGCTGAGCCAGATTTCTAATCCCATTATTAAGATAGTGGCGTCATTCATGCTTCTCGATTTGACTTTGTATTTCTGGCATAAGGCTAATCATACCTTTGACTTCCTTTGGATGTTTCACAAAGTGCATCATAGCGATCCCTTCTTTAATACTTCAACAGCATTTCGCTTGCATTTTGTTGAGTTGTTGCTGACTACCGGCATAAAAGCACTTTATATAATTGTATTAGGCGTGGATAAGGCCGTAGTGATCATCAGTGAAGCTGTTATTACTGTATTTGTCATATTTCATCATATGGATATTTCAGTTCCAGGCGAAAAATGGCTGGGCCAGTTTATCATTGTTCCTTATTTGCATAAGGCTCATCATTCAGTTCGGCGAGAAGAACATGATCGCAACTATGGCGCCGTATTTTCAATATGGGATCGCTTATTCAATACTATGATCGAGGTAAAACCCGTGGAAATTGGTCTTAAATATGTGAAGGCCCGAAGCTTTATTGAATTGCTGTTTTTCGGGTTTTCACGGGCTTATCCATAACTATTGGGCCTGAATTGTTAGAATCTCTGTTGAATAACACGCTTGCCTAAGGATGGGATTCATAAAAGCGGATATATGATTTCATCCCAAGCTATGCCTTTAAACCGTGAAGATAGATATTTAACAGTTGATTTAGTCCATGTTTCAATTACATTAAGCTGAGAAGTCATAAATTATCTCGGCAATGATGTGGGTAAGCCTAAAATTGGTAAATTTATAGAATGAGTGATTAATGCCATGGATTGCCGTCAAATTTTGGTAGATCAGGGTTCATGTAGTCCCATGGTTGAGCATCGGCTACCCAGATATCCCGTTGCGGTTGAAAAATACTTGGATCATCCAGTGTTGCCGCAGTAACTGGTCGTAATTCAGTAAAAGCGCTGTTTCTGCCGAACAGTGTACTCCCGCATTCGGGACAGAAGGCTCGATAAACAGTATGGCCGCTGGCAGCAATAGTTGCGTATTCCTTATAGTTGCCGGTTACCTTAAGAGCTGGCGCTGACACAAGCAGGGCCGCTAAATAAGGGGCGCCTAGCGCTTTTTGACATGATCGGCAATGACAATTAAAACCGCTGATGGGCTTGGCTGAAATTTCATACCTGACAGCTCCACAAAGACAACCACCAGTAATAGGGAGTTTCATAATGTCTCCAGAAAACAATAGTTTATGATAAATCTTCATATAATGAGCGCAACATACCGGAACTTTAACTGTCCATAGCGCATGGAAATTGATATTGTTTTAATCAGCTTATTAATCATGGCTTATCTGTACTGGTCTAGTGCCCAGCAGATAAAATCAATAGCGATTAAAGCGACCAGGCAGCATTGCTTGGATATGGATGTTCAAATGTTAGATGACTATATTGCTTTGAATGATCTCAAGTTAAGAAGAGATAAAACAGGGAAAATGCATTTGTGCCGATTATTTCAGTTTGAATTTTCTTCAACCGGAAATGAGCGATATAACGGACAAGTTGTAATGTTAGGATATCGGATTGAATCAATTCAAATGGAACCGTATCGATTGCCTAAGGAGGCAGGAAATGAGTGTGAAAAAAGGTTTTATGAAGAGTTGGTGGATGAGTAACGATTGTGTACTCATGGACGAAGTGACTATGAGTTGAAATGTTCGGAATACGGCGTTTTTACTCGAAAATTTAAGAGCTTATTACCGAAGAATTGGCATTGGAAGAAAGAAGTTCATTACGCGGACAATGCAGAAGAATCATAAGGTCGGGTCATATTAAGTATGAATTACCGGTCGAGTTGAAGCAAGTAACAGCAGGGCTTGCCAATAAAAGAGTTTTTTACTCTCCATTTGGACTATAGCTTTTGTCTTTGCTTTGATGATTTTCGTTTTGTAAAAATTGTTTTTTTCATTAAGCGAATGGGAAATCAATAAATTATGATCAAACAGAATTATCAAGAGCCATCGCGAAAAGTTCAGGATGAACCTGTAAAAGAAATTAGGGAGGCCCGGTTGTCCAGCCAAATCAAACTGATTGTCCAAGGTATTCGAAAAAGGATTGATCCGTATAGAAAGCAACAGAAAGGTAGCGCTATATGCTTAAATGGAAAGCTTAAAAAAGTTTCAAGTCAATATGCAGGGTTGGCGGAGCTAGACAGTCAGCAAATACAGGAACTACATATTTATCAAACGCATTGGCGGGCATGTTCTTTATTAGTATTGAGGTTGTCTTGGTGGTTGATAATCTTGACATGGGTGGGTCTAGGTTTTTATTTGTTGATTTGAAAATTTATAGGTTTATGGGGAAGCACGCAACGCACTAGATTTCGGACCTACTAAGTAAGGTGGCGATTATGGGCTTTGGAACTGTTTTTAAACTACTGCTTCTTTTAGTTTGGCCTATGCTTTTGATTTTACTGTATCACTGTTCCAATAAAGAGAAATTCAAGCAGAGGCTTAATAAGTTCAGGCGAAATGAGAATGATAAAAGCTAGAATTTCAAGCCAAATTCAAACATCATCTTAACGGAGATATATAGAATAAACAGGATGGCTCCTAAATAAACGATAAATCGCAATGGCCTTTCTTTGATGCTGCTGATAAATGAGACATTTACTCCCGATTTTTTTAGTTGCAGATATTTTTCACGCTCGGTGATCAGTCTTTGATGCTGGTATTCATCAAGCAATTGCCGGGCTTTGACAAGATCTTCATCTTTTATCAGCCAGAGTGCAGGCATGGATATGCCCCAGTTTCCAGCAGATGTCTCGTAATAGTCAATCCCGTTTGATTGTAATAATGCACGAATTTCATCGGCTTCGTCTTCGGGAACATTTGTAAGTCGAAATAGTAGAGTGGACATTTCAAAAATTAAGATTAAAACATTAAGTCATTTTGAGGTTGAGTGAGTGATTTTTTGACCATAAATTCAATAAAATGTTAATTTTCAGGCAAGCTAAACCACGCAAATTATCTCTCTAACTCTGCATTTGAATAAATAAGTTATTGTAATTTAATGCATATTAAAAGTTACAAGTCTTTCATTCTAGCTCGGCAATAAAACTCATGAATTAAATAAATTGGGAGAAAATTGCAATGTCAATCAGGAAATTTCAATAAATAAATTATGCATAAAGATCGAATAATAGAACTAGAAATAAAAGTAGCTTATCAAGAGGACCTTATTCAAGAGCTAAATAAAATAGTTAGTCAACACCAACAGCAAATAAGTCGACTAGAATCAACTTGCAAATTGCTTAATGAACGCATTAAGAGTCTGTTAAATGTTGTAAATGCAGAAGAGAACATTGATCAGACACCTCCTCACTATTAGTAATTAAAAATGATCCAAAAGAGAAATGATAAAAATAAGACTTAAAAAAATTGGATCAGAATTAAAAGTGATTTCTTTCACAAAAAACTTATAAACTAATGATTTATGGGGCTATTTTAAATAAAATGTGCAATCAGTGCAGAGGTTAATGGCGGCGAAAAAATGGCAAACTATGAAACAGTGACAATTTCAGGTAGAAGTTACAGCGAAGAAGATATATTGAAAGAGCCTGATGAATATATCAAATTAGAATGTATCGATTTATGTTTTGCTTTAAATACATTGATCAATGATGAATCTGCGTTAGTAAGAGCAGCGGTAGCTCGCAAAAAGGTGGGGCATGAAATACTGGTCAATGATGATAATTGGCGTGTTCGTGCGACAGTGGCAAAATACTGCGATGATAAAACGCTGCTGGATGCTTTAGTTAACGATGAAAATGATTATGTTCGCTTTATTCTAGTGAAGCGAGGGCATGCGTTAGAGAGATTTGTTAATGATCAGGATGAGGAAATTGCTTCCATAGCGAAGTATGGTTTGCAAAATTTGCAAATAATGTAGTTGATCTGTTGATTTGCGATTAAATGCTAATCGATTATTTTTTATCAGATTTGTATGGTGGCTCCTTAACTTATTTTGATTTAACAAATTTTCGAGCAAAATCTTTGGCGGAAATATCAAGATCAATATACTGATTAAACAAGTCATTAACATCTACTGGGTTTAAATAAGCATAGATGCCGTAACCTTTGGTAGCAAGGAACGCTTCGCTTAATTGACTTATAAATTCCTGTCGCATATTGCTTTCTGTTTCAATAGACTTCTTATTATTCATTTTATCTCCTAGTTACAGATCAGTATGAAGTAACGGCTATGATTTTATAAGGTAAAATTTGGAAGCTGAGCATATCGGAAATATGTTATCCATAGATAAATCTTCAACTTTATGTGCAGAAATAGCAAGTTAATTGATACATGCTATCTTTTGATTTTATTTTTTCTAAAAAGTAAGAAGATAACAATACGAATAATTACTTAATTAATCGCTTGACGAATGAAAAAAAGCCGGTAGAATACGCCTCTTCCTTCGGGGCAGACGCCTCGGCAGGGCTTCAGGGAAGGCAAGCAAAGTCGACAGGGTGTTGACAAACGGGTCAGATCGGT